>DEII01000023.1:7567-36695 GCA_002352385.1 Methylococcaceae bacterium UBA2778
GCAGTAGATCAGTCTATTCTCGGATAGCCTCCTAGTCGAGGCTCGTGACGGCAGGGGGAAAGCAATCGCTTCAGGCGGTTTGGATCAAGGGGCTGTCACCAAAGCTATCCTCGACATCAAAGAACTGGCTGAGATGGCGTTCGAGCGCGACCCTTTCCATAGTGACTGGAATGACAACATCACGCCTCGCAAACCAGGCAAGGCAAGGCAAGATAACATACAATATACAAGTTGTTTTTCGCGTTATCCTAATCGAAAATGGCTGCTTGACCAGATTGAGTCAAAACAGATTCCCTGAATGAATCCACCCGCTTTTTCCGTATCATCAAAATCGGCGCTGCGCCCGGCTTGGCTTGAAGCGTCGAGCGTGCAGGCCAAGCTTTTGTCCCTGATATTGATCCTATGCACCCTTGCGATGTCGGGCTGCGCGGCCTATCAGCACAAAGAAAAGCATGAGCTCGGCTATTTGCAGCGGGCACAAACACAGACCAAAGGGAATTTTCAAGTCAGCGTCGTCGTACTCAGTGCGCAGGAGAGTGAAGCGCTTTTCGGCTCGGCTCTCGCCGACCAAGGAATTCAACCCGTTTGGGTTCGCATCCGCAACAACGACCCCGTCCCCTACTGGCTCTATGCGATCGCACTCGACCCTGCCTACTTCTCTCCTCACGAGGCGGCATGGAAGAACCATTTTTTCCTCGGCGGGTCGGAAAACAGCGCGATGGACTCCCATTTCCGCAAGCAGCAGATCCACCGCTTTGTTCCGCCCGGCCAGACGATTTCCGGCTTTCTGTTCACCCGCCTCGACGAAGGCATCAAGCCGGTCACCATCGATCTGCAGAGCGCTGACGGCGACGCAAAAACATTTTTCTTTTCGGTGCCGGTCCCCGGGCTTCCGGTCGACAGCGACCAGGTCGATTTCGATGCCCTTTACTCCGAGGAGGAGATCGTCCGGATCGAAGACCTGGCAGGTCTGCGCACGTGGATCGAAAGCCTGCCTTGCTGCGTCTTCGGCGAGGACGGCACAACGCCGGGCGATCCGCTCAACCTGGTGATGATCGGCGAACGAGGCGTGGTGGCGTCCGCATTCATTCATCAGGGCTGGCGGCCGGTCGAGATCACCTATGCCGGCTCGCTGTGGAAAATGGTGAAATCGTCTCTGTTCGGCTCGGAATATCGCTATTCGCCCATGTCGCCGCTCCATCTTTTCGGCCGTTCGCAGGATTTCGGCCTGCAAAAGCCACGCGAGACAATCGATCAAAGAAACCATCTGCGCCTCTGGCTTGCGCCGGCACGATTCAAAGGGATGCCGATCCTGGTCGGCCAGATCAGCCGCGATATCGGAGTGCGAATGACCGGCAAGTTATGGCCTCCCACTACCCATGTCATCGACCCCGAGGTCGATGAAGCGCGCTGGTATCTGGCGCAGGATCTGGCTACTTCCCAGCACCTGATCCAGGCCGGCCTCGCCAAAGGCGTCGGCCTCTCGACGGAGGACAAGCCGCAATACAACTTGCTGGGCGATCCCTATTACACCGACGGCCTGCGGCTGGTGGCCCTATTCACCGCCGAACCCACGGCATACGACGAGATCGATTTTCTTGCTTGGGAAGAGCCGCGGGATATCAGATATCTACAGTCGGGGGACGACTGATGCAATCCATACGGTCGGTTATGGTGCGAACGCTCGCCGCTTTCTACCTGGCGGTACTGCTGGGCTGGACGCTCGGCGCGACCGCAGCAAGTGAAGATCGGACTTTCGTCACAATCGGCACCGGCGGGTTCAACGGACTCTACTTCAGGGCAGGCCGCAGAATCTGCAAACTGGTCAACAGCGCCCGCGCCCGGACCGGCCTTCTCTGTTCGGTCGAGAGCACGGCGGGCTCCATCTATAATCTGAATACGATTCGCACCGGCGGGTTCGAAATCGGGCTGGCCCAGTCCGACTGGCAGTCCCATGCATACCGGGGCACCGGTCCATTCGAGAAGGCAGGACCATCCAAGGAGCTGCGAAGCCTGTTCTCGCTCTACCCGGAAGCGTTCACAGTGGTTGCCCGCGCTGACGCCGGCATCAAACACTTCCGAGATCTCGAGGGCATGCGCGTGAACATCGGCGACCGGGGTTCCGGGCACCGCGCCACGATGGAGGCGTTGATGGAAGCGCTCGCCTGGGATACCGATGATTTCGCTCTCACTTTGGAGCTCGAATCCGACGAACAGACCGAGGCGTTGTGCAACAACAAAATCGACGCCATCATCTTTACCGTGGGCCATCCAAACAAGTTCGTGCACGATGCAACGGCAGAATGCGACACCACTCTGGTCCCGGTCAGCGGACCCGCTGTCGACAAGCTGGTGGCCGAGATTCCATATTACCGCCACATCACCATTCCCGGCGGAATCTACCGCAACACGCCGGTTGACATCGAGACATTCGGCGTCGACGCGACTGTCGTGAGCTCCTCGGCTGTCGCCGATAAGACGGTGTACAACGTCGTCAAGGCGGTATTCGAGAACTTCGACGATTTCAAACAGAAGCGTCCGGTGTTCGCCGACCTCAGCAAGGCGCAAATGATAAAAAACGGCCTATCGGCTCCGCTTCACGATGGCGCGGTCCGGTATTATAAGGAGGTCGGCCTGCTGAGATGATCCGACAGTCGAAGATGCCCTGAAACGAGTACTTAAATTGCTACTCATTCGGTTCTGGTTTGGCGAAATAGTACCCTTGCGCCATATCGCAGCCCAGATCAGCCAGTATTTTGGCTTCCTCCATCCGCTCGACCCCTTCGGCAATCGAGTGCATCTTCATGTTTTTGGCGAGCACGATAATCGACTTGACGAGAGCCATCGAACTTTCGTTTTCGGTCATATCGCTGACGAAGCTACGGTCGATTTTCAGCGTGTCGATGGGGAAATGATGGAGATAGCTCAAAGAAGAGTAGCCGGTCCCAAAGTCATCGATCGAAATGCTCATGCCCGCTTCGCGGCACATTCTCAACGTTTCTCTGGCATTGCCGGGCTGGCTCATCAAAAGGCGCTCGGTAATCTCGAGGTGAATCAGCTTGGTCGGAACACCGCTCCTGCTGATGATGTCACGAACGGTATCGACGAAGCTTTCGGCCGCAAAATCCGGACTGGAAAAATTGACGCTCATGAACAGATCGTCATGCCCTATTCGTGCCATCAAACGCTTCAGGGCCAGACAGGCCTCTTCCAGTGCCCATTTGCTGGCTTCGACAATCAACCCTGTCTCTTCGGCGATGGGGATAAAGAGTTCCGGCAGGAGTAAGCCTTTTTTGGGATGGTTCCAGCGCATAAGCGCTTCAAAACCGCTGATTGTTGCTAATTTGAGGTCGACAATAGGCTGATAATGCAAACAAAGTTGGCCCTCCTCCAGAGCAACTCGGAACTCATTGGCCATTTTGATGTTTTCAACGGCGTGGCTTTGCATCGCGTATTTCAGTTCGATCGTTTCCGCCGGAGGCCAATTTTGGCTTTCTGCATTGATCTCC
Source organism: Methylococcaceae bacterium UBA2778 (assembly GCA_002352385.1). GTDB lineage: Bacteria > Pseudomonadota > Gammaproteobacteria > Methylococcales > UBA2778 > UBA2778. The sequence goes on from DEII01000023.1 coordinate 11,077, forward strand.
GCGCGCATTAGCGTATCGCGATAGCGCGTGAGAATGACTTGTGATGTCATACGAAGCACAGGATCCGAGGTTTCCAGCCGCTTTTTGAATTCCTGCTGCGTAATCTCAAGCAACGTGCAATCTTCGATCACCTTGACTGTCGCTGTCCGCGGAGCATTGTCAACCAAAGCCATCTCGCCGATCAATGAACCGGCGCCCCGTGTTCCAATGACCTGCGTCTTCCCATTGAGCATCTCAACTGCGATTTCTACGCGCCCTTGTTCGATGATATAGGCGCTTTCACCAGCGTCCCCCTGCGTCAGGATGGTTTCACCAGCTAAAAATTTCCTTTTGCTTTGGAACATTGTTTATTAATTGAAAGATCGCTTGGGAAGATAGGCTTTTTGTTCAGCCGGGTGGCGCTCCAGCGCGAAAAATTGAAGAAATACTCGACGAATGGCATGCACGGGACGGAGCTCAAGGCGATCACGCGACGCGCCTTCTATAATGATAGTTGATTAAATGCGGGCGAAAAGTACGGTTTGCTCACAAAAATGGATCGGGCGGGAGTGGATATCCGGCCAAAGATGCACGCATGGTAATCCACCCCATGCTACCATGATCCCATGACCACAGCGCTCGCCCTGGTTCTCTGGCTGTTGTGGAGCACACAGCGCACCATGGCGGAACCGCTTCGCGTTCCGCCCTACGGGCCTGATTCCTTACTCGCCTCTGGCAAGGCCCTCTTTATCCGGCTCGTTGCTTTCGCCCGCATCAAACTCCTGCGTCAGCCAGGCGACAAACAGTTTGTAGCCCAGCGCCAGCACGACCGCTCCGCTGAAAAGGCCGATGATGCCGGAGAACATCATCCCGCCGATTGCGCCGATCAGGATGACCAGCATCGGAACATCCACGCCTCGCCCGAGCAACAAAGGCTTCAGCAAGGTATCGCTGAAACTGACCAAAAGCCCCCAAATCATGAACAAAACAGCAGGCACCGTATCCGCGGTGGAAAACAGGTAGATCATAACCGGCCCCAAAACCAACAGGGGAGGAAGCTGAACCACAGCCAGAATCAACACCAGCAGCGCCCAGAGTCCGGCGCCGGGGACGCCCGCGACGAGCATTCCGATGCCTGCAAGCAATGACTGAATAAAGGCGACACCCAATACGCCTTGGGCCACACTGCGCATTGTCGCGCCGGCCAGTTCGGCAAAGTATTCCCCCTCATCACCGGCAATCCTGATCGACAAGGCCCGTGCAAAGCTGCGAGTCTCCTCTGCCTTGGCAATAAAAAACGCAGCGATGAGGATGGAAATAAGGAATTGCAGAAGGGTCAGTCCCGCGCCCGCCGCGGCCGACAGCAGCCATTTTGCCACCGATTTGAATTGCGGGGCGTAATGCTCGATCGTCGCCATGAGGTTATTCGAGGCCGCGCCCCAGACTGTGTGCAGCGTTTCGCCAATCAGCGGCCATCCGGCTACGCTTTCAGGCGGTGGAGGAATTTGCAGCGTTCCCGCCTCCAGGCCTTTTGACAAAGTGTGCGCGGCGACGATCATGGAATCGGCGAGCATCACGGTCGGTACAATCAGCAGCGACAAGGCAATCACTGTGAACAGGCCGAGCGCAAGCTTCTTTCTGCCGCCCAGTGAAGACTCGAGTTTTTGATGAACCGGATAAATCGCCACCGCGATAATGATCGCCCATAGGATAGGGGTCAAAAACGGCAAAAAAATACGCAGGCACCAATAGACGAGCAGTGCAATCAGCCCGATTCGGATTGCGATGTCGATCGCCATTTTTGAGTGGGCCATGGAGTCATTCGTGGAACTGGAGGTCGTCATTTTTTCACCTGTCAGGGTCCGAACTGTCATTGAAAGGTCGTTTGCCGCTCCGCAGCCTTCCTACCGCCTGAATCCCGAGGTAATCGGATAGCGGCGGTCGCGTCCGAAGGCGCGGCGCGTGATGCGCACGCCGGGGGGAGCCTGGCGACGCTTGTATTCGTTGCGGTCGACCAGGGTCGCCACCCTCAGTACGTCCTCTTTCGCAAAACCGGCGGCGATAATGGCTTCGACCGATTGGTCTTGCTCCACATAGCGGGCGAGAATCTCATCCAACACAGAATAGGGCGGCAGCGAATCCTCATCGACCTGGTCAGGAGCCAGCTCGGCGGAGGGCGGCCGTTCGATCACCCGTTCTGGAATCACCGGCGAGCGGCTGTTTATGTGGCGGGCGAGGGCGTACACCAGCATTTTGGGCGCATCCTTGATCGGTGCGAAACCGCCGGCCATGTCGCCGTACAACGTGGTGTAGCCGACGCTCATTTCGCTTTTGTTGCCGGTCGTCAGCAGCAGTTTGCCTTTTTTGTTGGAGAGGGCCATCAGAATCACCCCGCGACAGCGCGCCTGAATGTTCTCTTCGGTGGTATCGGGTGGCAGGCCGGCAAAGGTTTCGGCCAGCATCGAGCTGAACGCTTTGACGGCAGGCTCGATTGGGATGACGTGATAGACAACATCCAGCGCCTTCGCTTCCAGTATGGCGTCTTCGTTGCTCATGTCCGCAGTATAGCGTGACGGCATCAGCACCGCTTCGACCTGCTCATGGCCCAGGGCGTCCACTGCGAGGGCCAAAACGACAGCGGAGTCGATGCCGCCGGAGAGCCCCAGAACGACGCCGCGAAAACCGTTTTTGGTGACATAATCACGAATGGCCAGCACGATGGCTCTGTAGTCGCTCGTTACCTCATCATATTCGGGAGCCACGGTGCCCCGTACCGGTACGACATCGCCATCGAATTCGAAATCGATCGTTTGGATCACCTCTTCGAATTCGGGGGCGCGAAACACCACTTCGCCCTGCGCGTTCATGACGAACGACGCTCCGTCGAACACCAGTTCATCCTGCCCGCCCACCTGATTGACATAAACGATGGGAAGATGAGTCGTATCGATCCGCTCCCGCAATACCGCTTCACGCTCGCGGATCTTATGCCCATGAAAAGGCGAGGCATTGAGATTGAACAGCAGCTTGGCGCCGGCCTCTCTGGTGCGTTCCACCATGCCCGGCCCCCACACATCCTCGCACAAGGTAAGCCCGACCGGAACGCCGGCGAGATCGAACACGCAGGGCGCATCGCCCGGCGTAAAGTAGCGTTTTTCGTCGAAGACGCCGTAGTTGGGCAGCGCATGCTTGCGGTAGACGCCATGGACCGCACCGTCCCGCAGAACCGCCGCGCTGTTGTATAGATGCTTGCCGCGCTTTTCGGGAAAACCGACGATGACATCGATACCGCGGGGAATGCGCGCCGCAACGTCGTGCAACGCACGGTCTATTTGGCCTAAAAAATCACCGCGCAGAAGCAGGTCTTCCGGTGGATAGCCTGCGAGCGTCAGCTCGGGAAAAAGGACAGCCTGAGCCTGCAGATGATCGCGCGCATGGCGTGACGCCTCTATGATGCGGTCGGCATTGCCGGTGATATCTCCGACCAGCAGATTCAACTGGGCGATGGCGATACGCAGTGTCGATGACCCCATGGGTTAGTGAGAATTCAACCCCGCGTTACGATTGGGACAGACAGGCCTTGATGCGCTCACCCATCTCGGTGGGCGAATCGACCACGTCGACACCGGCCTTTTTCAATGCCGCGATCTTTCCCTGTGCGGTACCTTTGCCGCCGGTCACGATGGCGCCGGCATGGCCCATCCGCTTCCCGGGCGGGGCGGTCATCCCGGCGATATAACCGACCACCGGCTTGGTGACGTGCGCCGCGATGTATACGGCCGCCTCTTCTTCTTCGGTGCCGCCGATTTCACCCACCATAATGATGCCCTTTGTCTGATCATCCGCCTGAAACCGCTTCAGAACGTCGATAAAATTGAGCCCATGAATGGGGTCTCCGCCAATGCCGACGCAGGTGCTCTGTCCCAGACCGGCGCGGGTGGTTTGATGAACCGCTTCATAGGTCAACGTGCCGGATCGCGAGACGATGCCGATGGCGCCGGGCTGATGGATGAAGCCGGGCATGATGCCGATCTTGCACTCGCCCGGCGTGATTAGACCTGGACAGTTCGGCCCGATCAACAGCGCTGACGTGTGCGCCAGCGCTGCCTTGACGCGCAGCATGTGCAAAACAGGAATGCCTTCGGTAATGCAGGCGATCACTTCGATGCCGGCATCGGCCGCTTCCAGAATCGCATCCGCCGCAAACAGGGGCGGTACATAGATCATGCTGGCCTCCGCGCCGGTCCGGCTGACCGCTTCCCGCACCGTATTGAACACCGGCAGGCCGAGGTGCGCAGCGCCGCCCCGTCCCGGTGTGACGCCCCCGACCAGCCGGGTGCCGTACTCCAATGCCTGCTGCGAGTGAAAAGTGCCTTGTTTGCCGGTAAAGCCCTGACAGATCACCGTTGTGTTTTTGTCGATCAGTATGCTCATTGTCTAATTCAGTAGAATGGATATTTGGTTGCAGGTGGATGCCGATGGAGACTGGGGGATTGCGCCCCGGCCGATGGACTCACGCTTGGCGCGCTGCGGCCTTGACCACCTCGCGGGCCGCTTCCGCCAGATCCTCGGCCACGATGAGATTCACGCCTGAATTGTTCAGCCGCTCGTGCCCGGCTTCGGCGTTGGTCCCTTCCAGCCGCACCACGACTGGGATGCTCACCTGTACCTCTTTGACCGCCGCGATAATGCCTTCGGCGATCATGTCGCAGCGCACGATGCCACCGAAGATATTGACCAGAATGGCCTTCACTTTGACATCGGAGAGGATCAGTTTGAACGCCTCGGCCACTTTTTCCGCCGTGGTGCCGCCGCCGACATCGAGAAAGTTGGCCGGCATGCCGCCGCAGAGCTTGACAAGATCCATCGTCGCCATCGCCAGCCCGGCACCATTGACCATGCAGCCGATGGTGCCGTCCAGAGTGATATAGTTCAATCCATGCTGGTGCGCCAGCCGTTCCTTTTCGTCCTCCTGTGACGTATCGCGCAATGCGGTCAACTCCGGATGACCATACAGTGCATTGTCGTCCAGATTGATTTTTGCATCGAGCGCCAGCAATTCCCCATCCTCTGTGACCACCAAGGGGTTGATTTCGACCTGGCTGGCATCTTTTTCCAGAAACAGGCGATAGATCCCCTGCATAATGCCGGTCAGGGCACCTACCTGACCGCCGCTCAAACCCAGTGCAAACGCGATTTCACGGCACTGGTAGGGCTGCAGCCCGGCAACCGGGTTGACTTTGGCGGTAATGATCTTTTCCGGTGCCTTGGCCGCCACCTCTTCGATATCCATGCCGCCCGCGGCCGACGCCATAAACAATACCCGCTCACTGGACCGGTCGACTAGGACGCCAAGATAGAGTTCACGGGCAATGGCGGTGGCGGTTTCGACCAGAACGGTTTCGATCGGCAGGCCTTCACTGCCGGTCTGTTTGGTGACCAAGCGCGAACCGAGCATCCGCCCGGCGATTGCAGTCACTGCTTCAACCGTGTCGGCGAGCGCGACGCCGCCCGCTTTGCCCCGTCCGCCGGCATGGATCTGCGCTTTCACGATCCACCGTTCGCCGCCCAGGTCGATGGCGGCCTGTCCGGCTTCCCGCTCAGAACGCGCCGGAATGCCGGAAGGCGCGGCAATTCCGTAGTCGGCCAGCAGCTGCTTGGCCTGATATTCATGAAGGTTCATTTATCTATATATCCTCTTTTTCGATGATCGTGGTTGTGTCCTGCGCGCGGCCGCCAGCCGATCAGTCAGCCATCGAGAGAGCCCTTCGCCGCCCAATTGCATCACCCGCTGGTGGTTCCATTCGAACAACGGTTTGGCCAATGGTGCGAGCCTGTTCATCCAGGGAAGGCAGGTGCGAACGTTCCATTCGTAATTTACCGTTGTGACGGGGCCGTCGCTGGACAAAATGCAGCGGCCATAGCCCTCCAGATCCCCACTGACAGCGGCTTCGAAGGCAACACAGGGTTCGATGCGCGTTACCAGCAGGTCGAAGCGCAATGTGTAGGGAAGACAGGTTCGCCAGGTATAGCGCCGCACCGAATGCAGCCCATCACGATTTCCGGTCTTTATATCTTCGACCTGTTTCACGTAACGCCACCATAACGGCCAGCGTTCGGAATGGTAGATGGCATCCCAGACCGCTTCAATCGGCGCCTGCAAACGCCAGGTCGTGACCAGGAAGTACTCGGTCATGAACGTCCCTACACCGCCAACACATCCGTCAGCGCCTGCTCTAATGTGTCGAATTCAAATTCAAACTGTTCATCCAGAAAACGCTTGGGAATCACCCGCTGCCCGCCCAACAGCAGCACCGACAACTCACCCAGCGCCGCTTTCAAAACCAGTGCGGGCACCGGCAGAAGAGCCGGGCGCTTCAATACTTTGGCCAGGGTTTGGGTGAATTCCCGGTTGGTGACCGGATGCGGCGCCGTGCCGTTGTAGGCACCGCTCGATCCGGGCGAATCCAGCAAATGTTCGATCATCCGGATCAGATCATTGCGGTGCACCGACGACATCCACTGCCGCCCGTCACCCAGGCGGCCGCCCAATCCCAGCTTGAATGGAGGCAACAGGCGCTGCAGAAAGCCGCCGTTCTTACCGATCACCAAACCGGTTCGCAGTATGCAAACCCGCACACCGTAGTCGCCGGCCTTGAGCGCGGCCTGCTCCCAAGCGGCACAAAGCCGGTGGGAAAAATCGTCGGTATAAGCGGACGCCTCATCGAGCACCCGATCGCCGCCGTCGCCATAATAGCCCACGGCGGAACCGCTGATCAGTACCTTCGGCTTCGCCTGCGCCCGGCTGAAATAGTCCACCAACTGCTCGGTCAACGTCACCCGGCTCTCCCAAAGCAACCGTTTGCGCCGCTCCGTCCAGCGCGCATCGGCGATCGGTTCGCCGGCAAGATTGATCACCGCATCGAAATGATCGTCCGCGGTCAGCGCCGCCAAACTTCCGAGTCCCGCCACCTGGTCGCCGCAGCGTTCGGCGACCGTCTCCGGCCGGCGGCTCAGGACTGTCAGCTGCGCCCCACGCTGCAACAGGCGCTTGCAGAGTTCTTTACCAATGAAGCCGGTTCCTCCGGTGATCAATATCTTCATGCCGCACCTGCCGAGCCTGTCAAGGGGCTATTCCTCAAGACCGATAAAATCCCAGACGATCTCACCGACGGACCGGTCCTCCAGCCCCTCATAGTTGGGAATTCCTTCGGCATAATTGACTGCATAGACCCTGGCTGCATCGTCCGCCAGATCGTCCAGCCCCATCTTTCGGTAAGCCTTTTCCATGATCGTCAACGCCAGCGGCACCGCAGGGGTGCGCTGGTATTTTTCGATGACGTGGACACCGCGGTTTGCCGCAGCCAGATACGCTTTGCGCTCCATGTAATAGCGGGCGACATGAATCTCATACATGGCCAGGTTGTTCCGCAGCGCAATCATTCGCTGCTTGGCATCGGCGACATACCGGCTGTTCGGGAATTTACGGACCAGCAGTTCAAAATCCTTGAAAGCATCGCGCGCCGCCCCCGGATCGCGTTGCGAGGAGTCCGTTGGTATAAAGCGTTCCAGGAATCCGATCCCTCGATTATAATTGACCAGTCCTTTGAGGTAATAGGCATAGTCCACGTGCGGATTGGTGGGATGCAGTTTGATAAAACGCTCGGCGGCGACGATCGCCGATTCCGGTTCGTTGGCCTTATAATAGGCATAGCCGATATCGAGCTGCGCCTGAGTGGCATAGGCGCCATAGGGAAAGCGCGTTTCCAGCTTTTCATACAGCTTGATGGCTTTGTCGTAATTGCCCGACCTCAAAGCAGATTTCGCGGCAACATAAAAATCTTTGGCCGTCCAATTGGCGTGTTCGTCTTTATCGTCGGAAAGCAGCGCACAGCCCGGCATGACAAGCACCGTCAAGATCAATAGTACAACTGTCAATTTATTGAATGGCATACAGCTTCACGTTCGCGGTTGAGCATTTCAATTTTCCTTTCATTACGATGCGAGGCACGAATTTCCGACAAATTTGTCTGGAACAAATTTGGACGCCCGTAGGGGGTGCGCCAAGGATGGCGCACCGTAATTTTAGCCCTTTTGGCAAGGGACACCGTCGCATCATGGCTCTATTCTAACCAGTTACCATGAATCCTTCAAAAACAGTGAGTGCGGAAATTCCCGAGGCGATGGGTGGGCGCCGCCTGGATCAGGCTTTGGCGGCACTGTTTCCAGATTTCTCCAGAACCAGGCTGCAACGCTGGATTCGAAATGGAAAAATCCTGGTCGATGGCCGGACGATGCGGCCCAAAGATCTGATCGCAGGCGGTGAACGGATCACCATGGATGCCGACGCCGAGCCGGTCACCCGCTGCGAAGCACAGGATATTCCACTGGAGATCCACTACGAGGACGACTCGCTGCTGATCATCAACAAGCCGGCCGGCCTCGTGATTCACCCCGCAGCCGGAAACCGTGACGGAACCCTGCAAAACGCACTGCTCCATTACGATCCCGACCTCGTCAGGCTGCCGCGCGCCGGCATCGTTCACCGTCTCGACAAAGAGACCAGCGGCCTGTTGATGGTCGCACGAACACTGCCGGCCCACAAGTCGTTGGTGGAACAACTGCAGGCCAGAACGGTCGACCGCGAATATGTCGCCGTCGTCCAGGGCACGATGACCAGCGGGGGCACCGTCGATGCACCGATCGGGCGGCATCCGGTAGACCGCAAACGATTTGCGGTACGCCAGCCCTGGCGCGCCCCCTACGGGCGCCCTTCGGGCGGCCAAATTCGTTCCAGCCGAATTTGTGCGGTGCGAAACAAGCCCGACAGAAACCAATCCCCGGGCCAAACAGGGCATGCAGAAGCGATGGGCAGCACAGCAGCCGTTCATCGCACCGCCAAACCGGCCGTCACCCATTACCGGGTACTGGAACGGTTGCCGCATCACACCGTTCTGCGGGTCACCCTGGAGACGGGACGCACACACCAGATCCGCGTGCATATGGCCTACATCGGTTATCCGCTGGTCGGAGACCCGGTGTATGGAGGCCGAATGCGCATCCCTCCCGGCCATGATGAAACATTGGCCGCCGCCCTTCGCGGCTTTCGCCGCCAGGCTCTGCACGCCGCCAAACTGGCATTGCGGCATCCGGAAACTGGCGAACTCTGTCAATGGCATGTCGAGCCGCCGGCCGGCATGCAGGATCTCTTGGCGGTGCTAAGACGTTCGGCTGCTGAAAACAGAGCCTGATGGAATGGATCACACCGGACTGGCCTGTCCCTGAATCGATCAAAGCATTCAGCACCGTGCGCAGCGGTGGCGTCAGCAGGGGGGCCTATGCCGGAATGAACCTGGCCGACCATGTCGGCGATCAATCAGCCGATGTCGCCCGCAACCGCCGCATTCTCCGACAACGGCTCAAGCTGCCGTCAGATCCGGCGTGGCTGCAGCAGGTGCATGGAAGACGCATGATACAGGCGGAGCATGCCGCACCGGGAGAACGGGCGGATGCGAGTTATACCAACCGGAGCAACGTCGTGTGCGCAGTGATGACGGCAGATTGCCTGCCCGTTCTGCTCTACGAACGCCGCTCCCGTACCGTAGCCTGTGTACACGCCGGCTGGAAAGGGCTCGCCGCCGGCGTCCTGCAACATGCGGTCGACAGAGTTGCCGATGCCGATTGGGTCGCATGGCTTGGCCCGGCAATCGGGCCAGGGGCTTTTGAGGTGGGCAATGAAGTGCGTGCCGCATTGTTGTCGCAATCGGATCATTTGACCACTGCTTTTATACCGAACGGCGCTCACTGTTGGCTTGCAGACCTTTACGAGATCGCCCGAATCATCCTTCGGTCGCACGGCGTACAGCAGATTTATGGCGGAGGATTCTGCACTTATACAGAATCAGACCGTTTCTTTTCCTATCGACGCGATGGTGTCACCGGACGCATGGCAACACTGATCTGGCGCGAAGAGCACGATAACACCACCACGCATGCCCGATGTTTTTCGATCCGGCGGCACCGACATTCCTGACATGACATGCATCTTTTAAGCTGGATCATCCTGTTTTGCCTGGTCGGCGGCGTACTCAGCGTCGCGGCCGCCTCACTCTTTCTTCTGTTATCGGAACAGACCCGCGCCAAGGTGCTGCCGCATGGCATCAGCTTCGCTACCGGCGCGCTGCTGGCCGTCTCTTTCGGCGGCTTGATTCCTCATGCCTTCGAAGCGGTAGACCAGCAGCATTTGCATGAACTGTCAATGACCATCATGATCGGCGTGTTGCTTTTTTTCATGCTCGAGAAGCTGCTGCTGTGGCGGCATTGCCACACCGGCGATTGCGAAGTTCATGTCACCGCGCACGATCACTCGCACGACGCATCCGGTGCGTTGATTCTGTTCGGCGATGGCATTCATAACTTTTTGGACGGCATCCTCATTGCCGCCGCGTTTCTGACCGACGTGAATCTCGGCATCGTCACCAGTCTGGCCGTGGCTGCGCATGAGATTCCCCAGGAAGTGGGCGATTTTGCGATTCTGCTGCACAGCGGCTATTCGCGCGCCCGGGCGCTTTATTATAACGTCCTGGCCAGTCTGGCCACCGTACTTGGCGGCGTTCTCGCCTATTTCGGGCTTGGCGGTCTGCACGACGCGCTGCCCTATCTGCTGGCGCTGGCCGCTGCGAGCTTTATATATATCGCTGTCGCCGATCTCATTCCGACGCTGCATAAGAAGACCGACGCCAAGGCAACGATGCAGCAAATGGTTCTCATCAGCGCCGGCGTTGTCTTGATTACCTGGGTGCATCGATTTGCGCATTGAGGCATCTTTACTGACTGATGCGGGAAAATGGTGAAACTTCAGTCAGAGGACTCCCGCCCATAATTTTCAATGCCGCAGCAGTGTGCAATCTCTTCTGCGAGCAGACCTGCAAAAATTGCATGCGCGATCTCGTTGGGATGCCTCTCCCATTTCGAAACCGGGAATTTCCGGCCGTCAAATTCTCGAAAATACTCCTCCGACTCGACGACTCGCATTCCGGCGCGTTGCGCCGCGCGCTCGGCTACCATAGCCAGCCGATAGCCCCGGTCGCCATACTTTGGAATTTGATGCAACACCACAGCAACGATCGGCTCCCCTCCCCACGAACGTACGAATGCATTCATTTCGAACAAATCGCGCGCGAACCGTTTCTGGTAGTTTTCGACATCTTTGAGTATATCCTCGTAGAAATCCATGGAGAAGCCGAGCCTGCGCGCCACACCATTGATCTTCTCCTCCAGGAATTTGGGGAATTTCGAATGCTCTTTCAGAAACCCGGGCATCGCGAAGAACGGAGTGGCAGTTTGCGCTTCGCCCGAATTCAGGAAGTCATTCAGACAAATGCCATAAACGACCAAATTCGGTTGTAAATCATCATAGAAACGCTTCACCACATCGAGCACATCTTCGCTCTGCCGACCGGGTATTCCAAGATTAAGAACCTCGACCACGTATTTGCCTTCGAGCTTGCGCTCCAACAGCTTGGGATAGGTCCACTGCTCCTCGACACCGATGCCATAGGTCAGGCTGTCACCGACGACCATGATTCTGAACACCCCCGGATCTTTTCGAGGAAAGCCGCCGGTTCTGCGCATCGCATCCTCGTTGAAGATATGCAGAACATTATGCCAATAGTAGGCCGTGTGGATACCGGGCAGTTTCACATCCCGCCGCTCCCACTCTTCGGGCATGGTGACATATTTCTGGCGCTCCAGAACCCGATTGCGCACATCGCTCGGGATGAGCTCCGCGGAGGTGCGCTCAACGCTTTCAGGTGCAGACCCATGGAGCACGAACGACGCGTGGTTCAGCCGGAACAGTTCGACAAATCCCACCCCCCATTCCATCAGCACTGCTGCCAAACCCAATGAAGCAACCAGCAAGGCAACGTTTGCCGGTAATCTCGATCCCTTACGGCACACTGCAGCGGAGCTCGTTGCGAACAGCACGCTTGCCACAACGAAAATGGCAGCTGTGCTGGTGATGGCAAGGAGCAGAACAAATGGAACCCCTTGTGTATCAGGAAGCAGCACTGCGCCGAAAAGAGCCAACAGCGAGACTCCCGCCAGCGGCCCGACAGAAACCTCATTGCGGCGCAACCGGCCAACTGTCGCCGCCGCCAATAACAGGCCCAGTACCCATGCCATAAGGAGCAGCCAGGATCGAAGTGCATCCTGAACGAAGAAATGTGCTCGATACCAGTAATGACGCTCGTTCGAAAACAGATCCGAATTGTCGGATGTAGAAAAATTTAATCGCTCGCCCCAATGCGAATAAGCGCCCCCACCTTTCGAACGAATGTTTTTATGCTCGACATGCGCCGGCCCCAGCGGGCGCTCATCCTCATACAGAGTTAAAGTCGATCGTCGCAGTTCCCCGGAGGAGTCGCCCGTCGCATAGAGACTACCGAGTGGTTTGACCACCCGTACCTGAAGCGCATTTCCTTCAAGGTGTACAACATCTTTCTTGTCGACGTCCACGCTCAGAGTGACTCCGGCAAACAGAACGTACATCAACAATAACCAAAGGAGGCCCAATGACCAAAAAATCGTCTCATCGTTCCCACGCTTCTGCGTCACTGCCATTAAGTTAAGAGTCAACGTCGATTGTAGGGCGGATGCCCGAAGGGCGATCCGCCATCGTACACCGTATCATGGCGGAACCGCTTCGCGTTCCGCCCTACGCCAAGCGTTTCGCAAGAAACGCGGCAAGCTCGGCTACGGTGGGATAATCGAACAGATCGGTGATTTCGACCGTGTTCGGGAAATGCTGTTCGAGCTGTTCGTGAATCTGCGCCAGCTTCAGCGAGCTGGTACCGATCTCGAACAGATTGTCATCGACGCTCACTGCATGGTCGTCGATGACCGAATTACAGATTGACAACAGCGCCTGTTCGATGCTGCTGCCGGCACGCATCTCCTTCTTTGAGGCGACCATCAACTGCTCCAATGCACCGGCGTTTTCTGCGAAATCGCCCTGCTGATACTGCTCGGCCAGAGCAAAACGCTGCACCTTGCCGCTGCTCGTTTTCGGAATATTCCGCACCGGAATCACATGCCGGACCTCCAGCCCGGTCTGTTCGGTGATCAGGTGTTTGATCGCCATGGCCTTGGGAAGGAACTCCTCGAGGGACCCTCGAAACCAGACAAAGATCACCAGGTCATCGGAGCTCTGGGATGGATCGCGTACGCCGCAGGCCACCGCTTTCCCCAGCTCCACCCCTTCGACCGCTTCGCAGATCACCTCCAGATCGTGCGGATGAAAATTTTGACCATTGACGATGATGAGCTCCTTGGCACGCCCGGAAATCACCAATTCTCCTTCGTCGATGAAACCCAGATCGCCGGTATCCAGCCAGTCGTCGCCTTTGAAGGTTTCCCGATTCAAGCGCTCGTCCCGATAGTAGCCGCCAGTCACATTGTCGCCGCGGATCAATATGTGTCCCACCGTATCGCCCGGCAGCGGCGCGCCCGCCTCATCGGCAACGCGCACATCGACGCCGCGCACGGGAGAGCCGACACGCACCAGTTCCAGCGAACCCGGCACATCGGCCGGCAGCAATTCGACCCTCTGCCCGACATGCAGCGCCTTGCGGCTCACATGCAGCGATGAAACGCCTTGGCCCGGTTTGAAAAAGGTGACGGCCAGGCTCGCTTCGGCCAGACCGTAGACCGGAAACATGGCACTCCCGGAATAACCGAAAGGTGCCATCACCTCGGCAAATTCGCGGCACAGCTCGGCCGAAATCGGCTCCGCCCCGTTGAAGATCAAGCGCAGGCAGGAGAGATCCAGTTCCTGTTCACGTTCGGGTTTGAAGCGCTTCAACAGATGTTTGAGACCGAAATTGGGTGAGGCGGTGATGGAAACACGTTTTTCACTGATCTTTTGCAACCACAACATAGGCCGGCGAACGAACAGTTCGGTGGGCATGAGGTAGAGATCGCGATCCGCCGTCAACGGGGCGAGATGAAATCCGATGATGCCCATGTCGTGCGTCAACGGCATCCAGCTCAGACTGCAGTCCGAATCGCGCACCTCCATGCCGTGAAGAATCGCCCGAACATTGGTCATCAGATTATGGTGGGTCAGCACGACACCTTTGGGCTCGCCGGTCGAGCCGGAGGAGAACTGGATGAAGGCGACGTCGTTCGGGCGCACCTCGGCGGGCTTGCCAAGCCGATTCAGGTCCGCGCAGGCCTCGGCAAGCACCGTTCGCTTGCTTATGCGCAGAAAATCATCCTCGAGGCCGTGGCTGCGCGCATATTTCTCCAGACGCTCCAGATTCTTCGAGCTGGTATAGAGAAAGGGCTTTTCCAGTTTCCCAAAAACCGTGAACAGCTTTTGGTGATGGACATCGCCAGGGCCTGTCGCCAGCGGTACCGCCACGATCCGGCCCAGCATGCAGGCCCAAAAAACATCGACGAACGACTCGTTGCTGTCCAGATAGACGATCAACTCGGCATCCGGCCGAAGCTGCTGGAGCTGCAGGTGGTAAAGCACCCCCAAGGCCCGATCCTGCAGCTCTTGATAGGCTACAGCGTGCTCATCCGACTGCCCGTTGACATAGGTGATCGAACTGCTGCTGCCTCTGCTGCTGCGCAGCGCTTGGACTAATGTGTCCGCATTCACGGAATCGTTCATCGGTGCAGTGCCTCCGGTTTCATATATAAGTGATGCTTGGGGCGCAGGTTGACTTTGGCTTCGATTTCGACCGGCTGGTCCGGTATCAAGGCTAGGCGCAGCTGCTGCGACACCATGCTGATGTGGATGATCATCTCCTGCATCGCCATCGCTTCGCCGATGCAGTTGCGCGGCCCCATCGAAAACGCCAGATAAGCGCCTTGCGGCCGCTCGGCCGCCTCTTCGGGTACGAAGCGCTCAGGCCGGAATCGTTCGGGATCCTCCCAAAATTGGGGGTGACGGTGAACGATGTACGGTGAAATGAACAGGTCCGTGCCGGGCGGCACATAATAACCACCGATCTCATCCTCTCCGAGCGCTCTGCGGGTCAGCAGCCAGCCGGGCGGGTAGAGCCGCATCGACTCTTCGATCACCTGGCGCGTATAGCTCAGATGATTGATGTCAGCCGCTGTCGGCTCGCGGCCACCGAGCACCCCGGCCGCCTCCTGCTGCAATCTCTCCCCGACCTCCGGATGTTGGGAAATCATGTACCAGGTCCAGTTCAATGCGCTCGCCGTGGTTTCATGGCCGGCAACCACCGCTGTCAACACTTCATCGATCAGCTGCTTTTCCGGCATCGGCTCGCCGGTTTGCTTGTCGCGCGCATCGATCATCATCGACAGCAGGTCGAACGGCCGACGCTCTTCGGATTGGCGGGCCGCTACCATATCCTTCACAAGCCCCGACAAGGCCCGGAACCGCCGGGCAAATTGAAGATTTCGCGCCGATTCCTCGGCCACGATGCTGAAAGGATTGTTTCCCTGCTGCTCGATCAATCGGTCCAGGTCTTCGCTGAACAGGGCATAGAGAATAAAATTGAGCGTTACCTGGCTCATCTCTTCGGTGATATCGATCACCTCTCCAGTACGCTGCTTTTCCTGCCAGGCTGAAATCACTTTACGGCTGCAACGGCTCATAAGAGCGGTGAACCGCTCCAGCACGCTGCGATGGAACATCGGCTGAATCATCTTGCGCTGGCGCTTCCACAAGTCCCCTTCACTGACCATCAAGCCACGACCCAGAAGGATGTTGACCACCTCGATGCCGACACCTTTACGGTAATTGCGGTAGTTCGTACTCAGCACATGCCGCAAAAGATCGGGATGGCTGACGACATAGGTCCAGGCATCGCTGCGTGTCGAATTCAACTTATAGATATCGCCATGGCGATGAAACTTCTCCAGCAGCATCGGCAGCGTTTCATCCGGAAAGGCGAAGTCGATGAGCCCTTCGCCCGGCGGCAGTTTTTTTTCCGACAGCATTTCATTTTTCATGGGTGGCGCCAAAACCTCAAAACAAAAAGTGTTATTGTATCCTACGGGCGGTCGCAGCAAAACCATCGTCACGCCACCATTGCCGGGCCAGTTCGCCATAAAAAACATGGCGGCAAGCCGGGCGCACGGCCAATGCCGCACTCACGCCGTCCCCCACATCGATATCCAGCAGCGACCACTCGCTTATATCGCCGAATCCTCGAGGCAGGCTCGCAAAATGGAGCCGCGGCTCCAGGCCGATGACGCAATGCTCCAGTCCCAGAGAAATCCCACGGCCGACCGCTTTCACGAACGCCTCCTTGCGGGTCCAGAAGGCGTAAAACGCGGGTGTGCGGCTGTCGGCATCCAAGGATGACCAATAGCGCTGCTCCGCCGGTGCAAAACAGCGCTCGACCATGCTGTTCAAATTGGAGATGTTGCGCCACGCCTCGATGTCGACACCGAGCAGCGAATCACGTCCCACCGCGAACAGCACGTGCGGCCCTGTATGAGAGAGATTGAAAACCAGCTCCTGATCCGGCGGGGCATTAGCCAGATGCGGTTTGCCATGCTCACCCAGCGCAAAACGGATGGAGCCTGGAGCAACCGACAGATACCGGGCCAGAAGCCATCGCAACTGTCCCCGGGCGGCAACATAGTCGTGCCGGTGTCGTTCGCTCAGAAAACGGCGCGCACGCGTCCACTCGCATTCGTTCAAAACCGAGCCCAGTCGTTCATACTCCGCATCATCGACACCGATTCCGGCATGCCAGAGGTGAACGGTATCACCGGGAAGTTCGATCATTCGGCGGAACCCGTTTCACGGTTCCGCCCTACGCAGGCTATGGATTCCGTGCCGATCACAAGCAGCAACGGAGAAGTCGGCCCCATCCGAACGCGACAAGTCACTGCACCACCGCCAACCCTTCCCCGCGGGGGTCGCTTGCAGCCAAGACCTTTCCGCTGGATTTGTCCCATAGGATCGCCTGCATGTTTCCATAGGAACGGCTTACCGGCTTGAATCGATGGCCGAGTTTTTTCAAACCGTCGATTTCATCATCGTTCAAGCCACCCGGCTCGTATTGAACCCGATCGGGCAGGTACTGGTGATGAAAACGGGGAAGCTGAACCCAGGCGTCGGGGCCGGCACCTGCGGCAAACTCCAAAGTGGCAAGCAGTACCATCGAAATAATGCGGCTGCCTCCGGGCGTGCCGAGGATCGCGACGCGCTGTGCGTCTTCGAGAAACGTCGGCGTCATACTGGAAAGCATCCGCTTTCCCGGTGCAATAGCATTGGCATCACCGCCGACCAGCCCGTATCGATTCGGCACATCACGCTGGCTGGCGAAATCGTCCATTTCATCGTTGAGCAAGACCCCGGTACCGGGAGGAACGAAACCGGAACCGAAGGGAAGATTGATGCTCAACGTCGCCGCAACGCGGTTGCCTTCGCGGTCGAGGATCGAGAAGTGGGTCGTATTCTCGCCCTCGACTTCAGGCGCCACATAGCCGGCCAATCGAGCGCTGGGCAGCACGCCGTCGAAACGGATAGTGCTGCGCAGACCGGCCGCATAATAAGCGCTCAACAGCCGGGGCAGCGGCAGCGGGACAAAATCCGGATCACCCAGATAGACGGCACGGTCATGATAAGCCCTGCGCATGGCTTCGATGATCAGATGTTTGCGCGTGATCTCATCCAATGCGCTCAGATCGTAGCTGGACAAGATGTTCAGCGCCTCGATCAACACCACGCCGCCGGACGAGGGCGGAGAGGCGCTGGTGATGCGGATGCCTTTATAGACGCCTTCGATCGGTTGGCGCTCGACCACCTTATAGTCGGCAAGATCCTTCATATCCCAAATTCCGCCCGCAGCGCGAACCCCTTCGACCAACATTTTTGCGGCCTCGCCGCCATAAAAGCCGGCTCGGCCACGTGCAGCCAGGCGTTCCAACGTATCGGCGAGATTCTTCTGCACCAGGTTAAAACCGGCTTCCGGCACATCGCCCTGCTGCAGAAAAATCCGTGCCGCCGCCGGTGATCGGCGAACCACATCCAATCGGAAGGCGATCAACCGCCGATACCGTTCACTCACCGCAAAGCCTTCGCGGGCATAGCGGATGGCCGGCGCCAGGCTCTGCGCCAACGGCCGGCGGCCATACTGCTCCGCCAGATAGACCAGGCCGGCCGGTGTTCCCGGAATCCCGGCGGAAAGAGGCCCGTTGATCGAGCGGGTCGAATCGAATCGCCCTTCTTTATCCAGGTACATATCCCGACGGGCGGACAGTGGCGCCCGCTCCCGCCCGTCCAGCATGACGCGTTTTCCGTCTTCGACCCGATGCAGCAGCCAGAAACCGCCGCCGCCCAATCCGGAACCGGCCGGTTCGACCACAGCCAGCGCCGCGCTCACCGCAACGGCGGCATCAAAGGCATTGCCGCCCTGTCGCAAGATCTCAAAACCGGCCTGGGTTGCCAGTGGATGGGCGCTGGCGATCGCTGCCTGTCGCGGCGCGGCGACAGCCGCGTGGACTGCCAAAAATAGAATAAAGAGAAAGAAACTCCGGAAGTGATTGTTGACCGAATTCGGCATCGTTGCTGGTAGGGTGAATTGAAACATGCTCATGCGTCACAAAAAACTGGATGCGGCGGCCATCCGGCATTCATAGGTCCTGAAGTTTCACGGTTTTATAGGGGACACCCGGGCATGTATAAGATTGACTGCCGCGGTTGACCAAAAAACGATGCAGCCCGAAACATCAACCCGACGCCAGACGATGGGCATACCGTGTGGTCTGCGGCAATTTGTACCGGGTGGTGCAGCGCATCACATAGTCGATCGCTGTGTTCAGGCTGATGCGATGGCCGATGGAGATGAAGAGCGGCTTCACTCCTTCGCGGGTCCGCAATACAGCACCAATGATTTCATCTTTGTCCATCAGCGGCACCCAAGCCCCGCGCCGATCCGGGAGGGCGTCGCAACGACCCAGCAGCCGGGTTTTGCCGACGCCGATCGATGGGATTCCGGTCAGCACACCAAGATGGCAGGCCAAACCGAAGCGCCGCGGATGAGCGTAGCCCTGGCCGTCGCACAACAATAGCTCCGGCAGGTGTTCGAGCTTTTCCAGCGCCTGCACGATCGCCGGTATTTCCCGAAAAGACAAAAGGCCCGGGATGTAAGGGAAACGGACGGGCACGCGGGCAATCGCCTGAGTCACCGGCTGCAATTCCGGAAACCCAAGCACCGCCACAGCGGCTCGGGCGGTTCGCCCCTCATCTTCGAAACCCACATCCACGCCGGCAACAAAACGGATCTTACCGTTCAATTCATCTTTTTGCACGACATGCGTACGCAATGCCTTTTGAATCGCCACCGCCTGACCAGCGTCGACATCCCACTCATGCCGATGATGCAGCCGCATCAGCGATCATCCCCGCCCTGCTGCTTCGCCTGGTCCCAATACCGGTCCAGCTCGGCCAGAGCGCAGTCGAGCAGGGTTCGCCCCTGCCCGGCCACCTGCTCCTCGATATAGCGAAAACGCTTGACGAATTTGCGGTTGCCGGCCTTCAAAGCCTGTTCCGGCCTCACGCCCAAATGGCGGGCAAGGTTGACAGCGACAAACAACAGATCGCCCACCTCTTCCTCGATGTGTCGTTGATCGCCCGATTCGAAAGCCTCTCTCAGCTCCTTCAACTCCTCTTCGACCTTATCGAAGACCGGCTCGACCTCAGGCCAGTCGAACCCGTTGCGCGCCGCCCGATTCTGGATCTTTTCCGACTGCATCAAAGCCGGTAGCGTTTGTGCGATGCCATCCAAAATGCTGTCTTTCGACATTAGAATCGATAGCCGAAATCGGCTTCGAAACGTTCACGAAAGGCAGCCATCGTAAAGGTGTGATTTTGTGTTCCGTAGGTCTCGATTTTGAGCGCGCCCATCAACGAAGCCAGACGTCCGGTCGTTTCCCAGTCCAGCTCCTCCATAAGACCGTAAAGCAATCCGGCGCGATAGGCATCGCCGCAGCCGGTCGGGTCCAACACCGAATCAGGCCGGGCCGAAGGGATCTGGTACTC
This sequence comes from Methylococcaceae bacterium UBA2778, assembly GCA_002352385.1. Lineage (GTDB taxonomy): Bacteria > Pseudomonadota > Gammaproteobacteria > Methylococcales > UBA2778 > UBA2778. The sequence continues at coordinate 31,094 of DEII01000023.1, forward strand.
ATTCTGTCGCGTATGGATCGTGGATCCCTGAGCGCCGCGCGTCACGATCAACGCTTCGACCCGCTCGGCCAGTTTCGCCAGAGTGAGCCCGGTGCGCTCCCGCATCAACTCGGCTTCATAATCGTTCAACGTCACCCAGGTCGCCCGCTCGAGAAAGGAGAGCAGCTCCTCGCCGCTGAACATCGGCATGCCCTGTCCCGGATCGAAGATGAAAGGAATGTCCGCCTCGCAGAACTGCTCAGAATGCTGCAGCATTCCATCCTTCCCGTCCGGTGAAAGAATGCCGATGCGAATATCCCGGTCGCCAGGAACCCGATTCAGATGAGAAAACGACATCGCCCCCGGATGGAAAGCGGTAATCTGATTGTCGTCCATATCGGTCGTAATATACGCCTGCGCCGTATAGCTCTCCTCCACCTGGCGAATATATTGCCGGGAGATGCCGCAATGCCCCATCCATTGGGCATACGGATCGAAATCCTGACCGACGGTCGCCATCGGCAAGGGCTCCTTGCCCAGCAGTGAGAGGTTATAGGCGATGTTCCCGGCGCAGCCGCCATACTCCCGACGCAGATCCGGCACCAAAAAGGAGACATTCAGAATGTGAACCTGCTCAGGCAAAATGTGGTTTTTAAAACGATCATGAAACACCATGATCGTATCATACGCCATGGAGCCACAGATTAATGCGCTCATCGATTGATTTTTTCCTTTGTGATTTAATAAATCTCGCCGCTCAGCATGAACAGCGTACGTCGCTCAGGAGTCTGGCACAAATGTGTGCCTACGCGTCCTTGGTGCCGGGCGAGCCCTGGGCACCGTCCACGACCGTGCGTCGGTCATGGCGGAACCGCTTCGCATTCCGCCCTACAGCCTGCCGCTGCCAAGCATACGGCAGATGCACCATTACGCGCAACAGAAGAAGGTTGCACTTCCAAAATGCTGTATTTCGGCGATTCATCGTTGCCTGATGATCATGGAACCACAAATCAGGCGCTAACAGGCATGAATTCCGGTGATCAACCCGAACATTAGCATTGCTTTATGCACAGCATAAATCAAAAGTCACGCCAATTATGCACAGCAACAACAACCATCCCGGAAAAAAACGTATATTATTGTTTTTATTGGCTCTATTTGCGCTGTACAATTTCTTTACAATTTAATGACAACCCTGTAATTTCAGCATATGCAGTCGATTTATCTCAACCAATCCACAAAGTTATCCACAGGTTTTGTGGATAGCATCGAGCACCGCGACGACGAACCCGACCACGCTGTCTTCCAACTGACACACCACGATTTCCAATGAAGTATCACCAGCGCAAATACGCGCTCGTTTTACTCCTTCTGTTTATTGTCGGACTGTACGTTCTGCATAACAAAGCCGTCGTCCCATTCGTCATGACGGTCGTTCACACCCGGTTTTTCACCGGCGATCCGAAACTGGGCGGGCAATCAACAACCATCCGTGACAACATGACCGCGATGGCTTCGATCCATTGCAAAGCACTCATCAAGCAACAACTCCCGGCGAACAAATCGGCAACATTCCCACAATACGATTATAAAGCCTGGAACATCGGGTTTGGCCGTTACCTCGTTCAGTCCCACATCGACGCGGAAACAGCCGACGGTGTCTCCCGGCGGAACATCGTTCTGTGCAAGATCAAATACACGGGCGGCGATGAAACAGACCCGAACAACTGGAGATTGATTGGCATCGATTCCAATCCGGCCGGCAACGCAGGCTCATAGGAGGCTGTTGTGTTGACGTCATTCCTCGATGTATGCCTGATAGGCCGCTGCATCGAACAACTGATCGAGGGGCTGCGCATCGTCAGGCCGTACACGGAACAGCCAGGCGGCGTATGCATCCTCATTGACCAACTCCGGCGCATCGACGACCGATTGATTGATCGCCACGATCTCGCCGGCCACGGGACTGAAGATATCGGACGCTGCTTTGACCGATTCCACGACCGCGCAGGTTTCAACCGCAGTCACACGGCGCCCGACCTCCGGCAGTTCGATATAGACAAGATCCCCCAGCTCTTGCTGGGCATGGTCGCTGATCCCGACGCACACGGTGCCGTCATCCGTCAGTTTTGCCCATTCATGGGATTTGGCGTACTTCAGATCATCGGGTAGCTTGCTCATTGATTGACCCCTTATCTCTATTGTTCTTTGCAGTTAATGATTAATATAATGGATCGCCTTAACGCGCTCATATCAACTCAAACCATGGCCAGTGCCCGACAGAATTATGAACGACTGTGCGGTCTCTATCAAGACGAGGCGGTTTCCGCCCGCCGGTTGCAAGAGGCCAGATCGCAGTGGCAAGCAGACGCAGCGCGCGTCGAGGCCGACCGGCAGCATATCCACGACATTCGGGGCTTCATCCCCGGCGAGGTGGTCGTTGCGACCGGGGCGCAGATGCTTCTGTCCGAGGAATTCCGCTGGCGGCTACCGGACGAAGACGATGATTGATAAACCGCGTCAGTACTATTTTCACAGCAATTCGCCTCCTTTGTTCAGCGATATCGTCAAAACATTTCGAGCCTTGGCGCCAGCAGTCGACTTCTGGTCGCTGCGGCTGGTCGATCAACGGCTGGAGCGTATCACCGTCCGCCAAGACAGGACCGAGCCACCGGCGAACAGACGCACGCTCGGCGCACACATCACCGTATTCGATGGCGGCGGCGCCGGTTATGCCGCCACCTGCGATCTCAGCCGGTCAGGCCTGAACACTGCAGTACATCAAGCGATCGACTGGGCTTGCGCAACGGCCGATATCCACCTCATCGGCCGCGAGGAACACGCCATGCCGCAACGTTCCGGGCGGTATCAATCAACCATAGAACAGCCTTGGCACAGCATCAGCATTCAGGACAAACAGAGCCTGCTCATACGGCTGAACCGACGACTCAAGGCCCATGATGCCATCGTCGATTGGTGGGCTAGCCTGGAATATTTGAACAACGGCGTCATGTTGGTCACTCCGGATGTCGAAATCGTCCAATCGGTTGTCCATATCACACCCTCGCTCGCCGCAGTTGCCAACAGAGAGGCTGAAACCCAGATCCGCAGTTACGGCAGCGACAACGCCGCTCAGGCCGGCCTCGAGCAGCTGTCGCGCATCGAATTCGAAGAAGCCGCCGGGCGGGTCGCCGAAGAGGCGGTTGCGCTGCTCCACGCGCCCAACTGTCCTTCCGGCATGCGCGATCTGCTGCTGATGCCGGGCCAGATGGCGCTGCAGATCCATGAAAGCATCGGCCATCCCCTGGAGCTGGACCGCATTCTTGGAGACGAACGCAATTATGCCGGAACCAGCTTCGTCACGCCGGAGATGTTCGGCGCCTATCGCTATGGCTCCGAGTTGCTCAACGTCACCTTCGATCCAACCCGGCCCAATCAGGTCGGCAGCTACCGCTATGACGACGAGGGCGCCGCCGCCAGCCGCCAATTCCTCATCAAGGGCGGCATCCTTAAGCGGCCGCTGGGTGGTATGACGTCGCAGCGGCGCGCCGGTCTGGAAGGCGTTGCAAACAGCCGAAGCTGCAGCTGGAACAGGCCGGCCATCGACCGCATGGCGAACATCAACCTGGAGCCCGGCGAGACCTCGCCCGAAGAGATGATCGCTTCCGTCGAGCGCGGTATACTGATGGAGACCAATCGCTCCTGGTCGATCGATGACAGCCGCAACAAATTTCAGTTCGGCTGCGAAATCGGCTGGCTGATCGAGCAGGGCGAACGCAAAGGAATCGTCAAAAATCCGAACTATCGCGGCATTTCCGCCACTTTCTGGCGCAACCTGAAAGCGGTCGGCGATGCATCGAACTGCGCTGTCATGGGCGTCCCCACCTGCGGAAAAGGGGAACCCAATCAAGCGATCGCCGTCGGTCATGCCTCGCCTCCCTGCCTCTTCGAAGTTGTCGATGTCTTCGGCGGGGCCTGAAAACCAGGGATCAGGGATCGGGGATCAGGAAACAGCGGCGAAAAAACCCAATTCCTGATTCCTGATACAGTGAACACGCAATACTATTTTTTTTTGCTGGTCGACGGCCTGAACAGTCATCTTCGTCCGAACGAAGTGCTGCTCTGCTCGTTGACCGGAGAGAAATCGGACTTTATTCGGTTGAACCGGAACCGGGTTCTCCAAGCCGGGTCGGTGCGGCAAATCGAACTCTCCATGGATCTCATCGAAGGGCACCGGCACGCAAGCGCACAGTGCAATCTAAGCATGCAGGAAGAACGGGACATCAGCCAGCTGCTCGGGCTAATGGATGCGTTGCGGCATCAGCGACAAGCGCTCGCTGACGACCCATTTCTCTATTACAACACGACGCCCGTGCACAGCGAACAGATCGACGACAACCGGCTGCTGTCGAGTCATGAGGTGGTTCGGGAAATCACTGCCGCCGCGGAGGGACTCGATCTGGTCGGCCTTTATGCCGGCGGTCGACTGTATCGCGGCTTTGCCAACTCGCTCGGCCAGCGGAATTGGTACAGTACGGCCAATTTCAACTTTGATTGGACCTGTTATCACCGGGCGGACAAAGCGGTGAAATCGCGTTATGCCGGCTCTGAATGGTCGAGTGACCGCCTTCAGCAAAAGCTTGAACACGTGCGGACGGAGCTGCGAAGCCTGCAGCGGCCGGCACTCACCTTGAAGCCGGGGCGCTATCGCGTCTACCTGGCTCCTGACGCGGTCAGCGAAATCCTGTCGACCGTTGCGTGGGGCGGCTTTGGTCTGAAGAGCCACCGCACCAGGCAGACGCCGCTGATCAAGCTGGCGCAAGGAACCCGATCTCTCGATCCCCGCATCCGCCTCGCCGAGAACTGTGCGGCGGGCATTGCCCCCCGTTTCACCGACCGGGGCTTTATCACGCCGGAGGAGGTCGTGCTCATCGACGGCGGTCGTCATGCCGGCTACCTGGTCGATTCGCGCAGTGCCAAAGAGTATCGGACGCCGGTCAACGCCGGCAGCGAATACCCTCGATCACTTGATCTCGCTGCCGGCAAAATCGAGCCGGACGACCTTCTCACCGCACTCGATACCGGCATTTATATCAACAACCTCTGGTACAGCAATTTTTCCGACCGCAATGACTGCCGCATCACAGGGATGACCCGTTACGCCTGTTTCTGGGTGGAGAACGGGCGCATCAAAGCACCGATCGAAGTGATGCGTTTCGATGAAAGCCTTTACCATATGCTCGGTGAACACCTGATCGGCATCATCTCCGAGCGCGAGTTGATTCTCGATTCCGATACCTATGAGCGACGCTCGATCGGCCACATGCACCTACCGGGCCTGTTGATCGACCGTTTTTCTTTGACGCTGTAACAGCCGCGCCGAACGGCAGGGACGGATCACCGCGACAGAATGCTCGCCTCGATCGTCCGCTTTTCTATCCGCTTCCGTTCAGGCCCTGTCGCCAACCGTAAAAGGGTGAAGCCGTCCGGACAAGCGCCATTATTGGGGGATGCCGCTATAATCCCATGTCGCCGTGCTCGGTCGAACAGTGAGGTTACGCAGATGCGGCATAAGACTGCGCGGCGTTGAGAGAGGGTATTAACCCGAATCTTTCACAAATTA
>DEII01000020.1 GCA_002352385.1 Methylococcaceae bacterium UBA2778
GCAGCCCTATCGCAAGGACAAAATAGACAATCGTATTCAGCAGCGATTCCATGAAGCGACACCTTAACCTGAAGATTTCATAAATTTGCGCAGATATCGCGCAGTATATTGGTTTCACAAGGAAATTTCCGAAGGAGCGGCGTATCAGTGACTACGTCCGACTGAGGAAATATTTCTTGTGGAATCAAGAGACAAGCTAGATCAAGCATAATTTGTGAAAGATTCGGGCTAAGCGAACCGGAATACGTTCCCACGCGCTGCAGCAGCGTTGGAACAATGGATCAGTGCTTCGGCCGGAGCGCTGATCAATGCGGCAGATCTAAAATCAACCGCCCGTTTTCATCGACCGACGGCACATTATATTCAACCAGAATGGCCTTGATCTCATCGGATTTGTCGGCAATCAGCCGGTTCAACCGGTCCCTTCTGGCTTTATCCCCATAACGCACGCCCATTGAAATGGGAAAATCAAATTTCAATCCCGGGACCGGTTGCATCGGCAACGCTGCGAATGTCCCGGGCTCACGGTTGGAGAGCAGATAACCCGCGATCGGCCCCCAGAGGATCGCCATATCGATCACACCCGCTTTCAGATCCTTTTCTATGGTCATTGCGGTATTGGTGCCGGGGTCACCGGTCATCGACTGGTATGGCACACCCTGATCGACCAGGCCGTTGTTCACGATCCAGGCCGTCCCAGGCCCCCGATCGAACATTGCGATACGAAGCTTCTCTTTGCGGGAAGCGTCGAGATTGAGAACGTCATTCGGACTTTTGATATCATCCCAGCCACGGTTTTTGGCATACACCAGCACATAGGTCGAGCGATAATAAGGCTCGGTGGTCAGCGTCAATTCATAACCGGTCGGAACACCCATGACAACATCGCATTTATAAACCTCCTTGTCAGGAAACTTCTTGGCTTTCAATGTGTTGCGGATAAAACCAATACGTTGAGGAAACCAGGTGTACTCCACGCTCTGCCCCAGCTCCTTTGCAAACATTTCCGCAATTTTATTTTCGAAGCCGTTTCCCTGTCGGTCCGAGAAAGGCGGGTTTTTCGGATCCGCACAGACGCGAAAGGTCTTTTCCGTTTCCGCCCCTGTAGCCGTGATGGCGGTAAAGAGACAGATCGCGGCAACAAACAGTTGGCAATAAAGGCGCGTTATAAGATACGGCATATTGTGTCGGGCTCCTCGCTGAAAAAAGAAACGCCCTGGCTGAATAGGTTTCAGCCAGGGCGTGTATGCAGAGTTAATAAGTCTTATTATAACGCTGTCATCCCAGACACTAGTCCGGAAGCGCGAATACCGTGAAGACACCACCCAGCCGAGTGTAAGAGCTCAGGCTTCGGTAGGCGCCGACAGCACCCAGACCTTCCGTATCGCCTTCCAGCCCGGCAGCCATGCCGATACCGGCCCAGCCACCCAAGCCCGACAGTACACCGACGTATTGCTTGCCGTTGAAGCTCCAGGTATTCACATTGCCGATGATGCCGGACGGCGTTTTGAACTTGTACAGTTCCTTGCCGGTATTGGCATCCACCGCTTTCAGGTATCCTTCGAGCGTGCCGTAGAAGACCACGTCGCCGGCTGTAGCCACGGCACCGGACCAGACCGAAAAGCGTTCATTATTGGTCCATTTGATCGTCCCCGTGGTAGCATCCCACGCAGTGAATTGGCCTAGATTGGTCGACTTGTCCTCCTTGCCGGTCAATGCATCCTTGCCGGCCGGATACATGCTCAGCGTTGCACCGACATAAGGCTGACCCGCTACGTACTCAACTTCGAAAGGCTCGTAATCCATGCAGACATGGTTGGCCGAGATATAGAACAGCTTGGTTTTGGGCGAGTAAGCCACCGGCTGCTGGTTCTTGCTGCCCAGCGCCGCCGGGCAGATGCCGGTGGTATTTTCATCTTCGCCGTTGAACTCGGTGCTGAATTGGTCAACAACAACCGGACGGCCCGTTTTCATATCCACATGAGTAGCCCAGTTCACCGCCTTGTCGAACTTTTCGGCTACCAGCAGCTCCCCGGTTTCACGATCCAACGTGTAGCCAAAACCGTTGCGGTCGAAATGGACAATGGTTTTGCGCGTTTTACCGTTGATGTTCTGGTCGACCAAAACCGTTTCGTTGATGCCGTCGTAGTCCCATTCGTCATGCGGTATCATCTGATAGACCCACTTGACGGCCCCGGAATCGGCATCGCGCGCCCACAGGGTCATCGACCACTTGTTGTCGCCGGGACGCTGGACAGGGTTCCACGTACTGGGATTGCCCGATCCATAATAGACCAGGTTCGACTGCGGATCATAGCTGGTCCAACCCCAAGTGGTACCTCCACCGATCTTCCACTGATCGCCTTCCCAGGTTTTCAGGCTGGAATCTTTGCCGACCGGTTGTACTTTGCCGTCTTTCCACGCCGTTGATTTCTGCGGGTCCATCAGCATGTCTTCGTCCGGCCCGACGCTGTACCCTTTCCAAGCCAGAGTGCCGTCTTTGGCGTTGTATGCCGCGAGAAAACCGCGCACGCCGAATTCACCGCCTGAGATGCCGACAAGAACCTTATCATTAACCACCAACGGAGCACTGGTATTGGTCATTCCCAACTTCGGATCACCGTTTCTGACCGCCCAGACTCTCTTGCCGGTTTTAGCGTCCAAAGCAACCAATGTGGTGTCCGATTGCAGCAGATAAATTTTTCCGTCGCCGTAGGCCAACCCGCGGTTGACGGTGTCGCAGCACATGACAGGAATGGTTTCCTCAGCGTTCTGCGTCGGCGTGAACTCCCAAATGATGCTCTGCTCTGTCTGATTCAAGGCAAAAACCTTGTTGGGGAAAGGCGTGTGGATGTAGATGACATCATCGACCACCAGCGGGCCGCCTTCATGTCCGCGCAACACGCCGGTTGAAAAAGTCCAGGCTACCTGCAACTCTTTGACATTCTTATTGTTGATCTGATCGAGCGTGCTGTAGCGAGTACCGGCATAGTCACCGCCCCAGGTTGCCCAGTTGGCCGGGTCTTTGGTTAATTGTTCTACGCCGGCGTTAGCGTGTGAAACCGCAGGCACAGCGAGCGCGGATGCCACAGCCGATGCGATCAGCCAACTTCTTACGGGCTTTATCATATTTTTTCTCCTCCAGTTCCGTAGGTATTTGAGCACGGATGTAATTACGTTTCAATCCACGCACCCTTGAAGGGCGCGATAGCAAGGATGGTCACGATGGCAAGGGAACACGTTCTGAAATAAGATCCGAATCATCCCCTCGATACCTTCCCAGTGCGACAATTGAATTATTTCGCGGCGAAAAAGTCAATATTTATTTACGACTTTTTTCCGCGAAGGACCTCCAAAAACACGCCTTGGTTGATTAACAATAAAAGCAAAAACAACAGGTTGCGTTATCTCTATCTTTTTTGTCCGGACATTGCTTTTTACGCCGATCAGAGAGGGGGCGGCATGAAGGCAACCGCCGCCTGCTCCATATATCTCTCTAGCTGATCCGTCTGGCCAGCTCTCCACCGGGCGCTGCGCGTACCGCGCAGAACTTGAACTCCGGAATCTTACCAAAGGGATCCAACGCTTCGTTGGTCAACAAATTAGCACTCGCCTCATTGTAACAGAACGCCATGAAAACGGTGCCGGGCGGCATGCCGATATCGGCGCGGGCATAGGCGGTGATCCGCCCGCGTCGCGATTCAACGGTGATCAGATCGCCGGGCGCCACGCCCAGCTTTTCCAACAGGTCCGGATGGATTTCCACCAGCGGGTCGGGTTCGATTGCATCCAGCCGGCTGGCATGGCGGGTCATGCTGCCGGTGTGCCAGTGCTCCAGCTGACGGCCGGTTATGAACACCAGCGGGTATTCCTGGTCGGGTAGTTCGTCGGCATGGATATACTCGGCCGGTACGAACAGCCCTTTGCCGCTCTTGGTTGGAAAACCGTCGGTGAAGATGACCGGCGTGCCGGGATCCCCTTCATGTTCCAGCGGATAGGTCAGCGAATCCTCCTTGTCGAGGCGCTGCCATGTCATTCCGGCGATACTGGTCATCGCCTTGCGCATTTCTCTGAAAACCTCTTCAGCACCCTGGTAGTTCCAATCCAGCCCCATCCGTCTGGCGATCTCCTGAATGATCCACAGATCCTGCCGGGCATCACCCGGCGGCGAAACCACCTCGCGCCCCATCTGCACCCGGCGGTCGGTGTTGGAAAAGGTCCCGTTTTTTTCATAAAAGGACGAAGCCGGCAGAATCACATCGGCAAAACCGGCCGTTTCCGTCAGAAAGATATCCTGTACCACCAGATGTTCCAGTCGGGCAAACGCGGCCCGGGCCTGGTTCTGATTGGGATCGGACATTGCCGGGTTTTCGCCTTCGATGTACATGCCGCGCACGTCACCGTGATGGATGGCGTGAATCATCTCGACCGTCGTCAGGCCGGGTTCCGGATCCAATTCGGCGTTCCAGAGCCGTTCGAATTTAGCGCGTACGACAGGATCATCGACCCGCTGATAATCCGGATAAACCATGGGAATCAGGCCGACATCGGAGGCGCCCTGAACGTTGTTCTGTCCGCGCAGCGGGTGCAGGCCGGTGCCGGGGCGGCCGATCTGGCCCGTCATCAATGCCAGAGAGATCAAACAACGGGCGTTGTCGGTTCCATGAATGTGCTGGGAAATACCCATTCCCCACAGAATCATCGAGCCTTTGGAGGTGGCATACAGGCGCGCAACCTGCCTGATGGTTTCGGCATCGATGCCGCATATCGGCGCGACCGCTTCCGGGCGATAGTTCTTAAGGTGCTCGCGCATCTGCTCGAAGCCTTCGGTATACCGCTCGATGAAGGTGCTGTTTTCCAGCCCCTCATCGAGGATGGTATGCATGATTCCGTTCAACAGAGCGACATCGGTATCCGCCCGAAACTGGAGGTTGTAAGTCGCATGGCGGGCGATTTCGGTACGTCGCGGATCCATCACGATCAGCTTGGTCCCCTTCTTGACGGCATTTTTGATGTATGTCGCGCCGACAGGATGATTGATCGTCGGATTGGAACCGATCACCACGATCACTTCGGCAATGGCGACATCCTCCACCGGATTCGACACCGCCCCGGAGCCGATGCACTCCAGCAGAGCCGCGACCGAAGAGGCGTGACAAAGGCGGGTACAGTGATCGACGTTGTTGCTGCCGAATCCGGTGCGCACCAGCTTCTGAAACAGGTAGGCCTCTTCGTTGCTGCCTTTGGCGGAGCCAAGTCCGGCCAATGCCTTGTTGCCGTACCGGTCGCGAATGCTGCGCAGTCCCCCCGCCGCGCGATCCAACGCCTCTTCCCAGCTGGCCTCCCGGAATGCCGTGTCGATGTCGGCAGGATCGAGCAGTTCGGTCGTTTTCGGCACGCCCTCTTTGCGAATCAGAGGTTTGGTCAGTCGCAGCGGATTGTGGATGTAGTCGAAACCATAGCGCCCTTTGACACACAGCCGGCCTTTATTGGCGGGGCCTTCCTCCCGGCCATCGACATAGAGTATCCGGTTCTCTTTGACGTGATACCTGATCAGGCAGCCGACACCGCAATAGGGGCAGGTGGAATCGACCGTCTTGTCCGCCTCGATCAGACCGACCTCCTGCGACGGCATCAGCGCACCGGTCGGGCAGGCCTGTACGCATTCGCCGCAGGCCACACAGCTGCTTTCGCCCATCGGGTCGTTCAGATCGAAGACGATGGCCGACTCGGCGCCGCGGAAGGCGTAGCCGATGACATCGTTCACCTGTTCTTCACGGCAAGCGCGAACGCAGCGGGTGCATTGGATGCAGGCATCGAGATTGACGGTGATGGCCGGGTGCGATGCATCACGGGAGGGCTGTCGACGCCCCGGGAAACGAGGCCGACCGATCTCCAGTTCGGCCGCCCAGCGATCCAGCTCGGAATTCAATGCATACGGCGACCGGCCCTGCTCCGGCATATCGGACATCAGCAGCTCCAGTACCAGCTTCTGCGATGTGCGGGTACGGTCGCTGGTGCTGCGCACAACCATGCCGGCGGCGGCGGTTCGGCAGCAGGAGGGAGCGAGGACCCGCTCGCCCTCGATCTCGACGACACAGGCTCGGCAGTTGCCGTCGGGCCGCAACCCCTCCTGATAACACAGGTGAGGAATCTCTTTGCCATGACGCTTCGCCGCCTGCAGTATGGTTTCATCCTTGGCGGCGGTGATTGCTTCGCCATCGAGCGTGATTGTGACACTCTTTTTGATCTGTTCGGAAGTGGCTGCCATTTTGGATATCACCTTTGTTGATCGTGCACGGCTTTAGTGATCGGAAGGGGCTGACTTGACTTCGTCCGGGAAGTATTTGAAGACGCAGCGCAGCGGGTTCGGCGCTGCCTGACCCAACCCGCAGATGGAAGCGTCACACATGACGGTCGAAAGCTCTTCCAACAGCTGCTCGTTCCATTCGTCCGGTTCCATCAAGCGAACGGCTTTGGCGGTGCCGACCCGGCACGGCGTGCATTGACCGCAGGACTCGTCCTCGAAAAAGCGCATGGCATTCAGCGCCAGCGCCTTGGCGCTGTCGTGGTTTGACAGGACCATGATCGCCGCCGAGCCGATGAAACAGCCGTATTCGTTCAGGGTATCGAAGTCCAGCGGAATATTCCCCATCGAAGCCGGCAGAATCCCGCCTGAAGCGCCGCCTGGAAAATAGCCGTAAAAGTCATGTTCGGGCAGCATGCCGCCGCAGTATTCATCGATCAGTTCCAGCATCGTGATTCCGGCCGGCGCCAGGTGAATGCCGGGCCTGCGAACCCGTCCACTGATAGAAAAGGAACGCAGACCACGGCGACCGTGGCGCCCGTGCGAAGAGAACCACTCCGACCCCTTCTCGACAATGTCACGCACCCAGTAGAGCGTTTCCATGTTGTGTTCCAGCGTCGACCGTCCGAACAGGCCGACTTCCGCAACGAAAGGCGGCCGCAGGCGCGGCATGCCGCGTTTGCCTTCGATCGATTCGATCATGGCGGACTCTTCGCCGCAAATATAGGCGCCGGCGCCGCGCCGCAGGTGAATCGCCGGAAGCGGCTGGTCTACCGAAGGCGGGCTGTTCTCGAGCGCCGCGATCTCCTTGGTCAAAATCTGCCGGCAGGCGGCATACTCGTCGCGCAGATAGACATAGATCTCACTGATGCCGACCGCCCGGGCGGCAATCAGCATCCCCTCCAGAAACCGGTGAGGATCGGTCTCCAGATAGTGGCGGTCCTTGAAGGTGCCCGGCTCCCCTTCATCGATGTTCACCGCCATCAATCGCGGCGCCGGATAGCCCTTGACGATCCGCCATTTACGTCCGGCAGGAAAACCGGCGCCGCCCAGGCCGCGCAAGCCGGAGTGTTCCAGCGCCTGAACGATTCCTTCGCAGTCGCGCGCGCCTTCGAGACAAGCTTTCAATATCTGATAGCCGCCGCGCTGTTTATAGTCGGCCAAACCGATGTATTGCGGAACAGGGGCTTCGGTGGCATTGGCATCGATCGCCTGGGTCACGCGCTCGACGGTGGCATGATCGATTGGATTCTGTCCAACCACTGCAACCGGTGCATATTGACATCGGCCGACACAGGGAACAGGCTGAACCCGAACACGACCGCCCAGCCCGTCCCGCAGAGCATTCACCAGCGGCATGGCGCCGGCCATTTCGCAGGCAACCGACTCGCAGACGCGGACGGTCAGATCCGGCGGCGCCGACCCGCCCTCTTTGACGACATCGAAATGGTGATAAAAAGTGGCGACTTCATACACTTCTGCACTCGAGAGCTTCATTTCGTGCGCCAGAGCGACCAAATGTTTGGCGGAAATGTGGTGATAGCGATCCTGAATCCGATGCAGATGCTCGATCAGCAAGTCTCTTCGGCGCGGCTCATCGCCCAATAGAGCTTGAATCTCCTCCAACACGGCGAGGTCGACTGAACGGCCTTTCGGACCCATGCGTCTCTTTTTTTTCATGCCTTTTGCGTCGATGTGTGTGACGGCCACTCATTTTCCTCCAAAGTAAAGACCAATCCGGGCGGGTAATCGCTGGTGCGAAGACAGCGACGGAAAGTACCGGTTGAAAATTATACAACGGCATGCGTTCATTGACGAACTCAGACGGTCGGCGGTGATCATAATCGCGTTCGACACCACGCCTTAAGCAAAGCCTGCTGTCATTTTTTGACGAAACAGGACTGTTCGGCATAAGCGACCGCTTCTTTCAGACGATCACGCAGCTCTTTTGCTCTGGGTGGGTCCCGGAAAACAGCGCCCTTTTCCCCCGGCGTGCTGCGCAGATAGCTGAAAGTCCGGGCTTCGGCGAAGTCATCGTAGGTCAGTTTTTCAGCAATTTTGTCGATGCTGCAGACGCAGGGGTACAAAGTATCGTAAGTTTGCCCGCCTTTTTTCTCCATGCATTGCAGCACGTATTCAACGCGGGCTTGCGTCGGGAAGTCATTGTTGCTCTGTTTCGCCGTATCCTTGTCCGACATATTGCCGCATCCGGCCAGTAATGGAAGAAAGATGGCGAGCGGAAGAGCGGTTCGAATGAATGATGCGGATTGAAAACGATTGATCATGGATTTCTCAAATAATCGAAAGATAATCATACAGGTTGAATCTCCCATGATAGGGTATTATGAGTTCGTTCGGAACGTTCACGGCCTATTATTGTTCAAATGACTGTTCTACTCCAACCCTAAGGCACTAAGGTAGCGGCCCGGACCATCCACGATGCGCAACAATCAGGCAAAGATCACTGGTGTCGTGTTGGCCGGCGGCTTGGCCCGCCGCATGGGGGGAACCGATAAAGGGCTTATTCAGCTAAAAGGGCGTCCTCTGGTTTCATACGCGATCGATGCCATATTATCGGTGACCGACCGGGTTCTGATCAATGCGAATCGCAATCATGAGGCTTATCGGGCGCTCGGCTATCCGGTCGTCTCGGATCAGACCAGTACTTTCGATGGTCCTCTTGCAGGAATACTCAGCGCCATGCAAACGGTCGAAACGCCTTACATCCTGACCCTTCCATGCGACTGCCCGTTGTTCGAGGGCAAACATTTACGGCGGATGGTGGATACCATGGATGTGGCAACGATGGATTGCTGTGCGGCGTTCGACGGCCATCGGCTGCATCCTGTTTTTCTACTTTTGGACTGCCGGTTATTGGCCAGCCTTGAAGCGTATTTATCTGCAGGCCGGCGAAAAATCGATACCTGGCTGAACCAACACCGTCTCGGCTTGGTTGATTACAGTGATCAGCCTGAAATTTTTCGGAACGTCAATACGCAGGAAGATCTCACCGCGGTGCAGAGCACTTTATGATTGAACAATCACACGATCGCCACTATCCACCGGCAAAACACCGGATAGAGATGACCGCTGCCGGCTTGAGCAGCGCCGAGCCTGTCACAGCCGTCGACGAGAACGGTAAGACACGCCGAATCGAACTCGCCGGGGAGCGTGCGTTGACGCTTTATGTCGACAAACAGGAAATTGTCACCTTGATGACCATCGGTACCCACCCCGAGCTGTTGACGCTGGGCTATCTTCGCAACCAGGGATTTATCGAAAACATCGAAGAGATCCATGCGATCCAGGTCGACTGGGAAACCGAAGCGGTTGCAGTGGTCACCAACAGAGCCGACCGGGATTTCGCTCGACGGCTGGCGCGGCGTACCGTGACGACCGGCTGCGGTCAGGGAACCGTATTCGGGCGTCTGATGGATAAATTACAGAAGATTCGAATGCCGGAGCGGATGGTCGAGCAATCGACGCTCTATGCGCTGCTGAATGCGTTGCGCGAGTACAATGAGGTTTACAAACGCGCAGGCGCCGTGCACGGCTGCGCGCTCTGCCACAACAGCCGGATCGAATTTTTCGTCGAAGACGTGGGACGCCATAATGCGGTCGACGCCATCGCCGGGCATATGTGGCTGGAAGAGATCGATGGCTCGGACAAGATTTTCTACACCACCGGCCGGTTGACCTCTGAAATGGTCATCAAGGTGACCCAAATGGGCATTCCGGTGCTTCTATCGCGCTCCGGAGCGACCCTGATGGGCCTGGATATGGCCCGTCAAGCCGGAGTCACCCTGATTTCACGTGCCAAGGGCAGGCATTTCCTGGTATTGAACGGAGCGGAAAACCTGGTTTATGATGCGAAGGATAAAAGCCATGACTGATTACCGCAACCCTTTCAAGGTGGCCGATAATCATCAAAAGATTAATAGTAGGTTGGGCAAAGGCCGGCAGGCCGTGCCCAACCTACATAAATATTCATCTTTTCAATGGCTTGAAAGCACCTTGAAGTAAATATTCGACGAACCCAT
>DEII01000215.1:0-2596 GCA_002352385.1 Methylococcaceae bacterium UBA2778
CCGGAGCGATTTAGCCGGGTGGGATTTACACCCACTGGAAAAGCGCCGCCTTATCACGGCGCACAACACCCATTGCAGACATTCGTGGAAACTTCATGTTTATCCATTGGAAAAAGACAAGACGCGACCCCTTCACGCGCAAGGAAATTCGCGATCCACTTTCTCGCGCCGAAGCGGCCGTCTGGCTGTTCAAGCGCTGTCCTCATCTTCGTTTGTGCGATCAGAGATCCTTCGCCCGCTCCCCGCGCGTGTTGGCGAGGAGTACAAGGCTTCCAGAAATCAGAAACATTCCGATTGGGAGAATCAAAACGCTCCAGTCGAGGTCATCGAGGCGGTCCACGCGACCGATGTCGAACACCGTTTGCGGCTTGAGGATGCGGCGGCGCATGTACGCCTCGAATGCTTGGCGCAGCGTGGTGCGTTCAATCTTTTTCTGCGCCTTGTCGACAGCGGCTTTCGTCAGTTTCATAACAGACTCCAAGTCTACGACAGGCCTATGGTAGACCGGAAGGGTCAAATTCCTTCCGAGTCATTGGGACTCATTATGACTCGTAACTGACTGAAGTCAAGGGTAATTTAAACCACCTTCAAACTCGGTAGACTTCGGTAAAACTCCTATTTATAGAACTCTAAATTCTACTTTATTAAGCAAAGTAGATTCCGTACCAGAACAATTTAGGTGCGGGTCAACGACGGCTGCCGAATATGGCGGTACCGATCCGCACGATCGTGGCGCCTTCGGCGACGGCGGCTTCCAGATCATTCGACATGCCCATGGAGAGAGTATCCAGCGTCTTGTAAGGCAGCTGCTCCATCGCCATGCGCAGTGCTCGAAATGCCGCGCGCTGATTATCAAAACCCGTAGTCTGTGCCGGAATCGCCATGATGCCACGCAACCGCAACCGCGGCAATTCCGATACGGCAGCCGCGAACTCCGGCAGTTCATCGATCGGCACCCCGGATTTACTCATCTCTCCACTGACATTGATCTGCAGACAGATATTGAGCGGCGCGCTGTCCGGCGAACGCTGTTCATCGAGACGGCGCGCGATTTTGAGGCGGTCGACACTATGAACCCAGCTGAAATGGTTGACGATCGAGCGCGTTTTGTTGGACTGAATGGGCCCGATGAAATGCCAGGTAATGTTGAAATGCGCCAGCTGCCGCTGCTTGACCAGCGCTTCCTGCAGGTAACTTTCTCCAAAATGGCGCTGACCTGCGCGATAGGCGAGAATCATCGCTTCGGCCGATTTCGTTTTGCTGACCGCCAGCAACTTGACGCAGCCCGATACACGACCGGCAGCCCGTTCCGCGGACCGAAGACGCTGCTCCACTTCGTGCAACCGTTCAGCGAGGCTTACCATCATGAGGATCGGTAATGTTTAACTATACTATGAATGGATATACTAAAGATTAGTGGAATACGGGTCGGGGAGGAACCTGACTCATCGATCGTCAACAACAATTCAATCGTTCAACCATGGATATTACCGAATTACTGACATTCGCTGTCAAAAGCAAAGCTTCGGACTTGCACCTCTCGGCAGGACTGCCGCCGATGATTCGAGTGGACGGCGATATCCGACGCATCAACGTGCCGCCGCTGGAACATAAAGAAGTTCATGCATTGATTTACGATATTATGAACGACAAGCAGCGTCGTGACTATGAGGAATTTTTCGAAACCGATTTTTCCTTCGACCTGCCCGGCGTTGCACGATTTCGTGTCAATGCCTTCAAACAGGATCGGGGTTCCGCCGGAGTATTCAGAACCATTCCGTCCAAAGTGCTGAGCCTGGAAGAATTGGGCTGTCCCCGCTTTTTCAAGGAAGTGACAGAAAAGCCTCGAGGCATCGTGCTAGTGACCGGCCCGACCGGTTCCGGCAAATCGACGACGCTGGCGGCCATGGTCGATCACGTCAATTCCAATGTGTACTGCCATATCCTCACCATCGAAGACCCGATCGAATTCGTTCATAAGAGCAAGAAAGCGCTCATCAACCAACGTGAGGTCCATCGTGATACCCACGGTTTCGAAGCAGCCTTGCGCTCCGCCCTGCGTGAAGATCCGGATGTGATTCTGGTTGGTGAATTGCGTGACCTGGAAACGATTCGCCTGGCCTTGACCGCCGCGGAAACAGGACATCTGGTATTCGGGACGCTGCACACCAGTTCTGCCGCCAAAACCATCGACCGTATCATCGACGTTTTTCCCGCCGCCGAGAAGGATATGATCCGGTCGATGCTGTCCGAATCGCTGCAGGCGGTGATTTCCCAGACCCTCCTGAAAAAAACGGGCGGCGGCCGCATGGCAGCCCATGAAATCATGGTCGGCACCCCCGCAATACGCAATCTCATCCGTGAAGACAAGGTGGCGCAAATGTATTCCGCCATCCAGACCGGACGGCGCGAGGGCATGCAAACGCTGGATCAGAACCTGCAGGAGCTGGTTGAACGGGGTTTGATCGCCAGACAAACCGCCCGCAGCAGAGCGGTCAACAAAAGTGCTTTCTGAACTAGGAGGCTGTCCGAGAATAGACTGATCTACTGCGGCCAAGCCTGATTTGGGCAGATTTCCCGATCATTATCGTTAAAT
>DEII01000215.1:2642-4012 GCA_002352385.1 Methylococcaceae bacterium UBA2778
ACCAAGGATGGTTTCCATCAATAACCTGACTCAATCAGTCTTGCCCTCGCTACGATCGCTATTCTCGGACAGCCTCCTAGACGAATCTCATACCTCATTGCAAAAGGCGTATTCCAATGGACTTTAAAACACTGCTGACCTTGATGGCTCAAAAGAAAGCCTCGGACCTCTTCATTACCGTCGACCGCCCCCCCACCATCAAGGTGGACGGCCGGCTGCAGGAAGTTTCGAAAGTCGCGTTCAACGGCGAGCAGGTCACAAAGGTCATACACAGCATCATGACTCAACAGCAGCGCGATGCATTCGAGAACACCAAAGAATGCAATTTTGCCATCAGCGCACCCGGCGTCGCGCGTTATCGCGTCAGCGCTTTTTACCAGCGTGATGTGCCGGGCATGGTGCTGCGCCGGATCGAAACCCATATTCCCAGCGCCGAGCAACTCCACCTGCCGCCCGTCATCAACGAATTGTCGATGACCAAACGCGGGCTGATTTTGTTCGTCGGCGCCACGGGGACCGGCAAGTCGACCTCCTTGGCGTCGATGATCAAATACCGCAACGAACACAGCAGCGGCCACATCATCACCATCGAAGACCCGATCGAATATGTCCACCAACATGCCGGCTGCATCGTCACGCAGCGCGAAGTGGGCATCGACACCGAATCCTATTCGGTGGCGCTGAAGAACACCCTCCGGCAGGCGCCCGACGTCATCCTGATCGGGGAGGTACGCGCGCGCGAAACCATGGAGCATGCGATTACCTTCGCTGAAACCGGCCATTTATGCCTGACCACACTGCATGCGAACAACGCCAACCAGGCACTGGACCGGATCATCCATTTCTTTCCTGAAGAGATGCATGACCAGCTGTTCATGGATCTTTCGCTCAATCTCAAAGCGATCGTGGCGCAGCAGCTCGTCAGGCGCACCGATGGCAAAGGCCGCTATCCGGCCGTCGAAATCCTTATCAATTCACCACTGGCCTCGGACCTCATCCGCAAAGGTGAAATCCACAAACTGAAAGCTCTGATGAAACAGTCGAGAGAGCAAGGCATGCAGACCTTCGACCAGGCATTGTACGATCTTTACACGGCCGGCAAGATCAGTTACGAGGATGCGCTCCACTCGGCCGATTCGACCAACGAAGTCCGCTTGATGATCAAGCTCGGGAGTGACGGCGGGATCAACCAGTATGCTGACGAGCAGCAGGGCATGGCACTGGTGGAGCCTGGTGATGAATTCTAGGAGGCTGTCCGAGAATAGAC
This sequence comes from Methylococcaceae bacterium UBA2778, assembly GCA_002352385.1. Taxonomy (GTDB): domain Bacteria; phylum Pseudomonadota; class Gammaproteobacteria; order Methylococcales; family UBA2778; genus UBA2778. Next base: position 3,910 of record DEII01000215.1, read on the forward strand.
TGATCTACTGCGGACGAGCCTGATTGGCCAGATTTCCCGATCATTTTGATGAAATACATCCATGTATTTCACCCCTTTGGGGCCGCGTTAGCGACCCCGAAGG
>DEII01000215.1:4039-4738 GCA_002352385.1 Methylococcaceae bacterium UBA2778
ATTCTCGGACAGCCTCCTAGTTGGGATCCTTTTGCCCGCTGGTTAACGACCCGATTCGGTCGCCGAGCCAAAGTAGCCTAAATAACCTTAGAAAACTGCTTCCGCTGCCTGCTGAAATAGCGATCGAACACCATGCAGATGTTGCGGATGAGCAGCCGGCCGGCGGCCGTGACTTCGATGCGATGATCGTCGCAATAAAGCAGACCGTCATCCTCCATCGCACGCAAAGCCTCCAACTCTGAATGAAAATAGTCGGCGAACCGAATCGACCAGTTCTGCTCGATCACTTTGAAATCCAATGAAAAATGACAAATCAGCTGAGTAATGACGGCACGGCGAACCAGGTCATCCGGCTGCAATTCGACGCCTCGGAGCACCGGCAACCTGCCTTCGTCGACCAGCCCGACATACTCCTCCAGGTCGCGCCTGTTCTGAACATAGGCGTTGCCGACGCTGCCGATCGAGGTAACGCCCAGCCCGATCAGGTCGCACTGCGCATGGGTGGAGTAGCCTTGAAAATTGCGGTACAGGCGGCCATCGCGCTGGGCAACGGCCAGTTCATCATCGGGCCTGGCGAAATGGTCCATACCGATATAAACATACCCTGCCGATGTCAGCCGCTCGATGGTCATCTGCAGGATTTCGAGCTTTCCCGCTGGGCTGGGCAGATCGGCTGCATTGATCTGACGCTGGGTCTTG
>DEII01000056.1 GCA_002352385.1 Methylococcaceae bacterium UBA2778
GCAGCCCTATCGCAAGGACAAAATAGACAATCGTATTCAGCAGCGATTCCATGAAGCGACACCTTAACCTGAAGATTTCATAAATTTGCGCAGATATCGCGCAGTATATTGGTTTCACAAGGAAATTTCCGAAGGAGCGGCGTATCAGTGACTACGTCCGACTGAGGAAATATTTCTTGTGGAATCAAGAGACAAGCTAGATCAAGCATAATTTGTGAAAGATTCGGGCTAAGTCAGATGTATGTCCGACGCAGCATGTCGGCCGCGCTCCGGTCGAGCTGATTGATCCGGCGCACCTCCTCGAAACGTTCGAGGAGGTCATTGGCACGCAGCCGGCGCTTTTCCGCACCGCTAAAATCGTAAACGATACGCCCTTGATCCATCATGATGAGACGATCACCGAGATTGGCCGCCTGCTGCATCGAGTGCGTAACCATAATCGTCGTCAGCCGTTCCTGCCGGATCAGCCGGTCGCTCAGACGTATGATTTGGTCGGCGCTCTTGGGGTCCAATGCCGCGGTATGCTCGTCCAAAAGCAGCAGCTTGGGTTTGATCCAGGTCGCCATCAGCAGGGTCAATGCCTGCCGCTGCCCTCCCGAAAGGCTGCCGATGGGGTTGTCGAGGCGCTCCTCCAGCCCCATGCCCAGCACGCGCACACGCTCGCTGATCGTCCGCCGTAGATTCCCTGGCAACGCCCGGGCTAAGCCCCGCGCAGATCCCCGTCGCGCCGCCAGAGCAATATTTTCGCCGATCGATAGAGCCGGCGCGGTGCCGCTGAATGGATTTTGAAAAACACGCCCGATCAGAGCGGCTCTGCGGTGCTCCGGCCACCCGCCAACCTCGCGCCCGGCCAAAACGATGGTGCCGCTATCGGCGGAAAACGTGCCTGCCACCGCATTCAGCAAAGTGGATTTTCCCGAGCCGTTGGTGCCGATAACGATCACAAAGGCACCGGGGTCCACACTGAGGTCGACCTGTTGCAGCGCCTTGACTTCATTCGCCGTTGCGGCGGAAAAGGTCATGGACAGGCGCCGAATGGCGAGCATGGGCGATCCGTTGTCGGAGGTCATGCGCGCCCCCTCAGTCTTTTGAGAAAAGCCGGCAAAACCAGCGCGGCGAAGACGAATACCGCAGTGATGAGCTTGAGATCGGTCGGATTGAGGCCGGCCCGGAGAGCGATTGCGACCAGCAGGCGAAACAAAACCGATCCCATGACGGCGCCGGTGATCAACAGGCCGACCGACCGAACGCCGACCAATGCTTCACCAATGATCACGCTGGCCAGGCCCAGCACGATCATACCGATACCCATCTGCACGTCGGCGAACCCCTGATACTGGGCCAGCAACGCGCCGGAAAGCGCGATCAGGCCGTTCGAAAGAGACAGGCCAAGGATGATCATCGAGCCCACATTAATCCCCAAAGCCCGCACCATCTGATCGTTGTCGCCGGTGGCGCGCATCGCCGTGCCGAGGTTCGTGCGAAAAAAGGCGTACAAGGCCAGGCCGACGATTGCGACGACGATGAAAACCCCGAGCAGGCTCGATGCATCCCGCATGCTGATCGTCCAACCGGCGACATCGAACCCCGCCGTGCTGACCGCGCACAAACCGATCTGTTCGGCGCGGGCCGAGAGCGAATCGGCGGACAGCAAAGGAATGTTACTCCTCCCCATAATGCGCAAGTTGATCGAGTAAAGCGCCGTCATCACCAGGATGCCGGCCAACAAATTGTTGATGCGGAATTTTGTATGCAGAATACCGGTCACCGCTCCCGCCGCCAACCCGGCACCGAACGCTGCCGCTGTCGCCAAAATGGGAGAGGCGCCACCGACCAGCAAAACCGCGGCGGTTGCTGCTCCCAACGGCAAAGAGCCGTCGGCGGTGATATCGGGAAAGTGAAAGATCCTGAAGCTGATGAACACGCCCAGCGCCAGCAGCGACAGGATGAGGCCGATCGTCAGCGCACCAAGAAGCAATGTCATCGCCGCACACTCACGCCGTGGCAATCTCTGTGATCGGCGCCATCCAGCAGGCGCCGCGGTAAAATTCGCTCTGACCGCCGCCAATCCGTTCACGCTCGTCGTTGAGTAAATGCAGAACACCCTGAACGGTCTGTGTCTCGAACAGCGTCGCAACGCAGTCCTGCAGATCGATTCGACCCTTGGGCATCGTACGGTAGGAAAAAGCCGCGGCATGCAGGTGGCCGAGCAGTCCGCCGCCGCCCAAAGGCCGCAGAACCGGGGAAAGACGATCGTCTCCGCCGCTGGCCAGGATGCCGGCGACCAACGTCTGGCTGCCCGGGAAGGCATGCTCCGAGGTCAATGAGATCCACTGACGAATTTCGGGAAATTCGAAGGCCGAAGCCCCCACTTGCTCCAGGGCGGGTAAGCGGCGCAGCGCGGCGCCGATAAGTCCGGCTGATTCGGCCACCATCACCAGCCCCACAGCATCGGCTTCAATGACGTCGAGCAGCGCTCGGGCAAGGTCGGCCAGGGATACGGCCCCGGTTTCGGTGTTGGCTTCGAAGCGGATCAGAACACCAAACGCCCCTTCAAACACAATTCCGTGCAGAAGCTGAAGTTCGGGAATCAACGAGCCGGTCGAGACCAGATAATCCGGTACATTGGTGCCATCGGTGGGCTGGTAGACCAGGGCGCCGGCGGCGGCCACGAACTCGCCAAAACGCCCGCGGCAATCCTGAAAATCGCTGCCTAAGGCGCCCAGTCCGATACCGAACGTCGATAGCGGAAACTTCACCGTGCGGCAGTCCGCCGCGCTGAACCGGCCGTGGACCAACTTGTTGGGCTCGCCCAGAATCCGACAGCCAAGACGCGCACCGGACGATAAGGAAAATACTTGCAACCGGGCGCTCGGGTGGTCCACCGTATAGGAGGCGGCCGACGCGGATGGCGCTTCCGGCTGTCTTTTTGACGCCAGGATATCGAGCAAACCGGACATGGCCAAGACATCCCTGACGTGCTCGGACGGATTGGTGACCGAAAACGAGCCACCGATATTTTGCATCTGCTTAAAGGATTGCAGCAGCACCCGGATGCCCGCCGAACTGATGTAGTCGATTCCGGCCAGGTCGAGCTGCAGCCGATCGGCGCCATCGCGAATCACCGCGTCCAATTGCCGCGCCAGATGATCGGACCAGTACCCATCCAGACGCCCGGTCACGGTTAGGGAAAAGATATCCTTCGACCGCTGTTTCGTGATTTCCATGCCGATTCGCGAATTTTTGTTGAAAGCTTATCGGAACTGCCTCAACATAGCAATTTTTCCCGTCATTCCCGTTGTTCCCGTCATTCAGGCGGCCCATATGCGCTATACAGTAGACGAAAACCCTCCCCATCCGCTCGCCCTGACTTTGGGCATGCAGCACGTTTTATTCATGCTGAGCGGTGTGGTGTTCATTCCCGTGCTGCTCAGCAAAACCGGCATGATCACGCCGGCCGAAGCGCAATACCTGGCCTTTGTCAGCATTCTGGTCTGCAGCATCACGACCCTGATTCAGGTCGTTCGGGTCGGCAGAATCGGCTCCGGATACGTTCTTTTCATGGGCACGTCGGGCGCTTTCACGGCTTGTACCATCGATGCGATCGAACACGGCGGGCTTGCGCTGGCCGCTGTCCTGGTGATGCTGTCCGCGCCATTGGAATTTCTGACCGCCTATTTCTTTCGCTTCCTCAGAAAGATTTTTACCCCGGCGGTGGGCGGCGTGGTCATTATGCTGGTCGCGGTAACCATTGTTCCGATTACGATGGAACTGTGGGTCGGGGGGCCGGAGACCGGCCGCGCGGAATCGATGGACAACCTGCTGATCGGACTGGCGACCGTCCTGGCCGTTGTCGTCGGCTTGATCTTCGGCAACAGGGGTGTTCGAACCTGGAGCCCGATCATCGGAACGGCTGTAGGCTACATTGCCGCGGCTGCGCTGGGACAACTTGAAATGGTCCATCTGAAGACAGCCGAATGGTTCGGGCTGCCACCAAACGCCTGGCCTGGAATCACGCTGCAGTGGGACGCGGATTATTGGCCCGCGCTCATCGCTTTTGCCATTGCTACGATCTCCGGTACGATCGAGACCGTCGGCGACGCGGTGGCGGTGCAAAAAGTATCGAAGCGAAATTTCCGCAAAGTCGACTACGATGCGGTGCAGGGGGCGTTGTATGCCGACGGGGTGGGTAACTTCCTGTCCGGACTGGTCGGAGCGACGCCGAATACGACCTATTCCAGCAACATAGCGCTGCTGGAGCTCAACGGCGTCGCGGCTCGCCGAGTCGGTTTATACGGCGCGGCATGCCTTGGTATCCTGGCCTTTTCCCCCAAGGTTTCCGCGCTTATTCTGGACATACCGGCTCCCGCACTGGGCGCGACCACATTCATTCTTATGGGCTTCCTGTTCGTCACCGGCATCAAGGTCGCGACCCTGGAAGGGATGACCAGTGAAACTGTGCTTCTAGTGAGCGTCGCCTTCTGGGGCGGGTATGCGGCCCAAAACGAGCTGTTTTTTCCCGACCTGATCCCGTCGACGCTGCGGCCCCTGGTCGGCAACGGCATCGTCACCGGCAGCGCGATTGCGTTGTTCCTGGCAGTGCTGATACAGCTCAAGCCCCGATTCCGGAAAATCTTGAAGGTGCCGGCGAGGTCCGGTAGCCTGCCTCGAGTGCAGAAATTCGTCGACGCCCTTGGCAAACGCTACGACTTACCCCCGAAGCCGGTGCACAACCTCCAGCTTTGTTGTGAGGAAGTGTTCGTCCATCTTTGCAACGCAGATGCGGCGGAAGGTTCGAACCGCAGCGTGCTGTTTCGGGCCAACCTGGAAGAGGACGCAGTGTTGGTGGAGGTCACCGACCGCTCTCTGGCCGAGGATGTCGACCTGCCGCGCTTACCCGCCGACCTGAAAACCGCCGCGCCCGAAGACCTCCAGCATCTGGGGCTTTTCCTGGTCTCGAAAATCGCCCGTAAAGTCAACCATATGCGCATCTCCGGCCATAATTATATTTCTTTCGAGATTGCGCGAAGTTAGGAGCTCGAAAATGTAAATATTCGGCCAACCC
>DEII01000062.1 GCA_002352385.1 Methylococcaceae bacterium UBA2778
CGGTCGCGGTCGCGGTCGCGGTCGTGGTCGGGGCCGCGGTCGGGGTCGTGGTCGCGGTCGTGGTCGGGGTCGGGGTCGCGGTCGCGGTCGTGGTAAGCGGTCGTGGTAAGCGGTCGGGGTCGTGTAGATAAACCGGTATCCTTATGCTAAACGAACACGATCCCGTAATTGCCGAACTGAATCGGCACTTGAAAGCCGTCGAGGATTTTGATGACGAACAAGCCGCCTTCGAGGACTGGAAAGAAGGCAAGAGTTACGAAGAAATGTTCAAAATCGTAAATCAGGACACATGGCTTGAATCGATGGAAGGGATTATCTGCGAAACCCATAACGGCTACGGCAAAAGGGCAATGGAAATGACCGACGATCTTTGCCGCCAGGCATACGAAATCCACCTAAAAAAAGAAGCCGCCAATGCAGTCCGAGCGCGGGTTGAGCAAACACAACAAGTGGGGAGTTGGTGGTGATTGATAGTGTCACACAAGCATGTCAATTTGGTTGGCCCCACGCGTTTGCAGTGGTTGGTATTGCTTTCGCATTCGCTTGGTTGTTTAGAGGCGAATAAACGATGAAAGTCTGGATAACGAAGTATGCGCTGACACAAGGAGTGCGTGAAGCGAGCGGCAGCATTTACTATCGCAGTTCAAACTATCTCAAGGCCGATGGTTTTCCATGGTTGATCACCAAACCTGACTGGCACGCCACCAAAAAAGAGGCGATAGCCCGCGCCGAAGAAATGCGCCAAAAGAAAATCTTATCGCTAAAAAAGCAGATAGCGAAACTTGAAAAACTGAGGTTTGAATAATGAGCGATATAAAAGAGCGTTGGATTGGAAAAAAAATTATCGATTCTGAAGGGACTGAGTTAACAATTATCGAATCATCCGACGACTATCCAGACAGCATTACGATCGCTACTGATGATGATTTTATGTGCGATAAAGACAGTGCTATTCGGATCGGTAAGGCAATCATTGAGTTTGCGGAAACGCTATGAAAAACCCAATCACCCAGGTCCGGCGCCGCGATACTGTGAATGGTTTGCCGGTCATCGACCACGATGTTTACTTGGCGAAAACCTCAGCGCAGAAGATCGTTGATTGTTTGGAGGGGGTGGCGGAATGAGCGAAGAAATCAGGGTTCGCGCATCGGCTTGGTCGAAGCTATTTGATTGTCCGCACAAGTTTGAGTGGGAAAACTTGCTCGGGCATTACAAGCCATCTGGGATGCGAGCGCTGCTTGGGACAGCGATACACGCAGGCACCGCAGCATTTGATCAGGGTCGAATCGATCACTCAGACATCACGCCAGACGATGCGGCTGGCGCTGTGGTGGACGCAATCCATCACCCAGAGTTTGAAGTAGACCGAAATCAAGATGACTTGACAATATCGGATGCCGAGCGCATTGGCATCACACTAAGCACAAAATACTGCCTGGATGTAAGCCCGCATTATAAATTCCGATCAGTTGAAATGAAAACAAAGCCGATGGATATTGATTGCGGCGGCGGCGTGATTATTCGGTTGACAGGAACAATGGATAGGTCACGCGTTCGGCAATCGTTGGATGGTCTGCGCGTCGGTATCTCAGACTTAAAAAGTGGGGCCACAGCGGTTCAAAAAGGGGCAGCAAGAACTAAAGGCCATGCTGCCCAGATCGGAACTTACGAAATGCTGTTCGAGCATACCACCGGCGAAACAATCAGCGATGACGGTGTCATTATCGGATTGAAAACAAAAGGGACGCTTGAAATTGCTACCGGCACCATCAGCAACGCCAAGGAAACAATGGTCGGGACTGAAACGCAAAATGGGTTGATTGAGTTTGCGGCAGAGATGTTCCGATCCGGGTTATTCATCCCGAATCCGTCCAGCATTTTGTGTAGCGAGAAATACTGTAGCCGCTGGGAGAGCTGCCTTTTCCGGGCGCGATAAACAGAAAATTCACAATTGAAGAGGAAAGCCAAATGACAGCAACAACAAGCATTGAAAAACTGAAACAACCCACGCCAGCAGAACGCTTGATGCCGACTGTAACAATGGGTTTCGGCACATTGCAATCATTTGAATTGATGCAGCGGGCTGCAAAGTTGCTAGCGTCATCGACGCTGGTGCCGAAAGAATACATCAACAATGTGTCGAATTGCACTATTGCGCTCAACATGGCGCAGCGTATGGGCGCAGATCCACTTATGGTGATGCAAAACCTCTATCCAGTGCATGGTAGGCCCAGCTGGTCGAGCCAGTTCTTAATCGCCTGTTTCAATCAGTGCGGACGTTTCTCGTCAATGCGCTTTGAATTTTTCGGAGATCGCAACACTGATGGATGGGGTTGCCGGGCACGGGCGATTGAGAAAAGCACAGAAGAAAAAATCACCGGCGCTGATATTACCATCGCCATTGCAAAATCTGAGGGCTGGTACGGGCGTAACGGATCAAAGTGGAAAACCATGCCGCAGCAGATGTTGATGTATCGCGCGGCGTCGTGGTTTGTTCGTGCTTATGCCCCTGAATTATCGATGGGTTTACAAACGGCAGAAGAAATTCATGACGTATATGACGCTCGACGAAGTGGTGACGGAAGTTATTCGGTAGACATGGGCGAGTTGAAAGCAGATCAGGGCGCTATAGATGGGCATGTCAGCACCGATACTGGCGATCAGATTAACACTAACACCGGAGAAATTACCAAAACTGGCGCAGATAAACCAAAGCGCACCCGCCGCACAAAAGCGGAAATGGAAGCGGCTCGGGCAGCCGATGAAACGGCAAAAGCTAACACCGAACGCCAGCAGACGGAACCGCCGATCGACGACGACGCAGCACTCGAAGCTGATGCCATGCGTGGGATGCCTGATGGTGAATACGGACCAATGAATTTGGAGTGATTTTCTGATTGTCGAGGCCAGGCTAGGTGAGGCGGGGCTGGGCAATACAAGGCCCGCGAATGCGGCGTTTAGCCGGTTCTTTCGAGTCGGTTAAGCGATGCAATTGGAATAGAGTTTTTCGCCATTGCCGGGATGGTGATTAAGCCCGGACGCCCATACCTGATCTAGTGGGCGCATCGAAAACGTCAGGCAGCGGTGCCGGAGGCCAAATGTGCGCTCATCAAATGCGTTCTCCAGCAAGCCCGGTACCGCACTTTAATTCACCGAATCATTCTCTATTAAAGCGAGGCAACACAATGAGCATCCTTAACTACACCACGATTAATGGTAATACTGAAGGCCGCGCAAGCCACTTTTTTCGCAACGCCAAGCCAGCAGAAGAACGCTGTAATGACCAAAACTTGCGCGCAGAAAGGCTTGGGATAAAAACTCGCTACAGTGTAGCGAAATGCAATGACAGGGGGATCGATCCCAAGAATATCAGGGATTAGATAACGTTCATTGCCAGGGATGGCGCCGCTTTCCCCAACATTACATAGGGCTACGAGACAATGAAAATCAACACTATAAGAATTCAACACTTTCTCGGCATCCAGCACATCAATTTAACGCTGGACCGCCCTGTGACTTTATTCGCCGGCCGCAATGGCTCCGGCAAGTCATGCATCGCCGAGGCAGTTCGCTTCGCGCTGGTAGGCGAGCACGACCGCGAACACTTGAAAAAAAATTTCAAGCATATGGTCACGGAGGGGCAAAAGGACGGGCTTATCGACCTGACGATAACGGATGATGACGAGACTGCCGTCGGCGTGCTGGTTGACGTTGCCAGCGGTCGCAGAAAACATAGTCTCACCGACAATCAATTCCTGCCATTCGTTCTGGACCCAAACCGCTTTGCCAGCATGGATGTCAACGAGCGCCGGACCCTGCTTTTCGATCTGACCGGATGCCG
>DEII01000168.1 GCA_002352385.1 Methylococcaceae bacterium UBA2778
AATCTCACGGGTCTTGACAGCTAACCGTGCATTTCCCTCCAAGCAACTGCCCTCCAAATGCGTGCCAAATCAGTCCACGCATGATACCGCTCGCCCCCGAGACCGCCGATTGCTAAAAATCCCGTCGAATATTCTCCCACTCTTTCCGAAAACCATCAGGCCAGCCACCTGAATACCTTTTCAATAAACCCGTCTTGATACTCAGCGCCACACTGACACTATATTTGCCTCCGACGGCTATGAACTCACGGAAACAGGTTTAAAGGAAACCCCATGATTCTGCGTCTCTACGGTGATGCAAAAGTTATCCATAAAGCAGATCCCGAGTGGGAAGAACGCTTCGCTTTGTTCGACCCACTTCCCGGCGCAAGACAACTATTCGACCTTTCCATCGATCTGGTCCAAACCTCATGTGGTATGGCGGTGCCATTTTTTGAATAAAGGGGGTATCCACTTAGCGCAAGTAAATTATTGGGCATCAGACCTATTAACAATTGCCTGATAGGTCGTAACTTCTGTTTGAACAGCTTGCTCCATGAGTCGATAAAATAGCAAACCTCTGGATCTTGATGTTCTACGATTAAACCTAAAGGTGTATCCATCAAGATAATAATCAAGATGCTTGCCTCGCACTGCACCCTGATGAGTGGATAACACCACCCTTTTAAACAAGGACGCTATTCTGTGAACACCAGGCATTGTTACATGGGCAGGATCTCCACTGCTAGACTGAACAATTTGTTTATGAATATATCCATGCTTGGCCAAACCAGAATAGCTGCTCCAACCGTCTGTTTGTACAACGGAACCTGGCTTTACCGTCTCGCATACAAATGGTATCAGACTTTCAGCAGATACATCTGGGACGCGTTTCATTCTTACTCTCCCATATCCTTTAGGGTCATGGATTTCAAGAGCAATAACAACGGTTTCTTTGCACTCGGCACCTCTACCTCGCTTTCCCCCTGTCTTCTTACCCCCGACATAAGTTTCATCAACTTCAACAGTACCGTGAAGACGGTCTCGCCCTGGTCGGACCATTGCACGCCGCAATTTATGCAACCAAGCCCAGGTCGTTTGATAGCTACCCAAACCAAGAGCGCGTTTGACGCCGAGAGCACTTGCACCATATTCTTGGCTCGTAACAAGCCAAAAAGCGTAGAACCACGTCCTTAATGGATAACGAGTTTTTTCAAAAATTGTTCCAGAGGTTATTGATGTTTCTGTGTTACATTCCTGGCAGTGCAAATAACCTCTGGCTGTTATCCAAGGTGCTTTTGGCAGGGCGTAACCTACGTTCCGCGCTTAACCATAAATCAGTGACTTAGCGGGCTTTCTGGGAAGAAATAATCAACCATTTAGGCACTTAATGTGCTCAATTTTCGTCGTAGAACAAACAATCAACAAGTTGCTGCGCGGAAGACGGGTTGCGCCCCTTTTGGCAAGCTACATGCAGGGCATTGGCAACCTTGGGGCCAACGAAGTTGCACGAGATATTTACGGCAGGCTTCTTCGCTGGGAAAAAAAATATCGAACTCTTGTAATGTTCGCGGATAATCGATACCCGCGACAAGTGTTTTCGCATTCCTCATGCTCCCATGCTAATATATTTTAACTACTTGCGCTAAGTGGATACCCCCTTTCAGCATATTTCCGCACTTGATAGCATGATTACAAGCCATCTGGGCTGAGATGGAAATGTCGAAAGGTGGAGACGGCCCGGGGCGTGGGAACAAAAAGTCAATCGTGAAGGACGACCGGCTTTTAGACAAGCCACCCCCCCCCCTACCACTCGTGAAGTGGCTTTTGTCGCATCCGCGAGCGTGTGGGTGACATAATAATTCGGTCGTCCGTCACGACCGATTGAAAAATCTTCGGACACTCGTATTTCGGTTGATGCAAACGGCCGCTATTGGCCATGAGTTAGGCCAGAGGAAAGTCCTATGGGTCTACACGAAACCCTGCCAATGCTTATGCCACATGCGATTGTATGGGCTGAAGATCGAGCGCATGAAGCCGCTCTCTCTGGCATAGGGCTCAATGATCACTTCCATGCGGTCGCACAAAGCGTTGGGGTTATCCAGCCCGAGTTAATCCGCCTCGCGTTAGTTGATTCGTTGCCGATGCCGCAAGACCCTATGTTAAAAGAAGCAGCGATTCAAACCGGCCTACTTGGTCCCGGCATGGTAGGCCTCACGCTCGGCTATGCCGTATTCATTTGCCATGGTCACAATACGGTGCGCCTCCTATCGCACGAGTTTCGCCATGTGTATCAATACGAGCAAGCCGGTTCGATTGCTGCCTTCTTACCGGTCTATCTGGAGCAGATTGTCCGGTTTGGCTACGAAAATGCTCCATACGAGCGAGATGCACGCAAGTACGAGCGATCCACCTCGTAACGAATAGGGCTTCAGCGGACTCGTAAATTCGCCGCTGAGCCCCACCGTTATCCCGATTCAAAAAAGCACATTTGGACGACCGCTTTTCGAAAGCAGCCATAGAAGTTTATTTCCCCCGACTGTCCCTTAGCGTGCAAAATTATACCGCTCTGGTCGATAGCAGTTTTTGACCAGACACAAAAAAAACCAGACGAGAAATGGGGTAACTCGCCTGGTTATGCGTAACATTTTTCGACTGCCGCTAAAGAGAGAGAAGGAGTGAACGATTTAAGCGTAGTTGATTTTTCATGCTGCTGGTAATGGCTTCGCTTCGACACAAAGAGCCGGGCGCTTTCTCAAGCGCCCGGCTTGGTCCATGCGACGTCCTAGCTTCGGCCACCGAAAGCGAAGGCGGCAGTTCCAGCTTAAATTAATCTGATAATCATTGAAACGTGACTTATTAACTTTTTGAACCACGTCACACTTTTGCCACCACTGTCGCAGCCCGGCAGCCCATAACGATGCACAGACACCAAAACAGCAATCAGACATGAATCAATTTCATGCGCTTTTGAAAACAGCTTAACCGCCTGTATCAGAAAGACTTTTTTCTGGCATGGTTTATGGTGGCACGAAGTGTGTTAAAGCATGGTATGTGCCGGATCATTTTTGCTTCAGGCATAAAAAAGGCATGGGGTCCACTATAGTCCGAGTCGTCAAACAGGTGGATTCGGTTTCTCCCCTGATCCTTGGCGAGATAGCAGGCGGCGTCGGCTGCGCTGAGCATCTTCGCCGCTACCGGGCGGGCGAGCTGGTCACCGGACCGATGCTCAATGTCACCCTGAATGTGCGTCTCTCCCAGACAAAGCGAAAGGTCCGACTGTTTCCAGAAGTTCGCAGGCGATCTTCCACGCCTGCCGCGCCGTACAGTCGCGTAGCAGAAGTCCGAACTCATCGCCTCCGAGCCGGCGAGTACATCCGCTTTACGAAGCGCTTGCGGCAAAAGCAGGGCAATATGCCTCAGCAGTTCGTCTCCCGCCAGGTGCCCGCAGGTGTCGTTGATCACGTTGAATTGGTCGAGATCCATATAAACCAGCACGATCGCGCTGTGATCCATGGCCGCGTGCTCGAAGCGTGAATTGACGCGGTATTCCGACCCATTGAACCGCCAGCGTATAGGCGATGGCAATCACGGTAATGCCTGTGAGCGCAGCGAACAGGGCGGGAGAGAAGCCTAGAATACGGCGCCATGGGCTGCTGCCGTTCGAATCCATCATTATGGTGCTTTTTGCTTTAAGCTGCCTGTGCCGCCTCGCACGGTTCATTTGACGCAGGGTTCGACCCACTCGTGCGAACGGCCAGTGTCGCTTCGTCGATGTTGGGATTACATCGATATAGGAATAAGCATAGATTCCCTGAGCGATTTGACTGAGATAGTACTTGAGCGCAATGAATTCATTAATATTCATTGTATCGGCGCGCAACTCACATTTCTGAGATATTCTTCCCGCGCGAAGGCGCAGAGTCGAATGCGGATTAAGGGCATGGAATCGCATTGTTCGCAGCATTTGACATTATAATGTAGCTTGTCTCAACCATAGGAACGAAGAAGCAATGGTCTCTCAAATGGAAACAATTTCTCCGGCCAGGAATGACGCCGTGCTGCCTGAATCGCTGCAGACCATCGTTCAGGCCATTCGAACCTCTGAGGAGATCACGCCGTCGATGCTTCGCCGCATCGTTAGCGAGGCGAACATCGACGCCGATGAACTGATGCCCTGGAAAATGTTCGATCAATCTCCTGCCGACAGCTACGGACGGCGCCTGGTCTGCGACGGCGGCTTTTTCGAGATGATCGAGTCCTGCCTGAGGAGTCCTTTGACACCACTCCAATCAGATCACCATCGCGGAGTTGAGCCATGCCTGCCTTGCCGATTTTTACCTTCTCCTGCCTGCTCCTGACCTACCTGGTCTGGAACGGCAGCCCGTTGCTGCCATACCTGAACAGCAGATGGAGCCTTTATATCGGGCTTGCCGCGACCGTTGCAAGCGGCGCGCTCACTCTGAGTCCACGTATTCATTACCGTTGGCGATACGATCTTTTCTCGTTCGGCTGCCTGCTCACCTGGTTCGCCTATTGGCATCAGTTCTTCGAAATCGGCGCCCCGGTATTCTCTTTTTACCCGGTCTATTTCGTGCTGCTAAGCATCTTTGTCACCCATTTTGTGATTCACAAACGCTCCCACCTGGCGGCGGATCAGATTCAATTGATGCGCATCCTTTACGGCTTTGCGGGGATGCGGGCCCCCATTCTGGTCGTCCTGGTGCTGGGAAGCCTGTTGATTCCCGGGCATTATTTGATCTATCCGATCGTTATGACATTGCTGCTGGTCCGCTATGCCTTCGCCGTGTGTCTTGAAGAGTGACGACGAGCCATGCGTGTGCTGCACACAATCCGACAAGGAATTGCAACAAAAAAAATTCTTTCGATCACCTTTTTACTGTTCCTGACCGGGTTCTTTTTCTTTCCGGGTGCGAACCTGCACAAGATCTTTTTTTATGTCGCGGTCCTTCCGCCTTTTCTGCTGACACTGGGCAGAAGCGACATCAGGCAGTTGTTGAACTCCAGACTGGCCATTCTCTGCCTGATTTATTGGCTGTACAGTTTCTTGACGATCACTTGGAACCCGGAGACCGACGCTGCGGACGTCGGCAAGCTCCTGCTCCGGCTGATCAACACGGCCTGTTTTTTCGGCATCGTGCTGCACCTGATGAGAATAACCCGTGACTATGACCGCGTGCTGTTCCAATGGCTCTGCTGGATCGCAGCCGGCAGCGCGGTTTTTTCCATCGTCTACTTCTACAGCAGCCATCCGTTCCCTCAGGTTCGACTGGAGAACTGCTGCCAGCTCCATCATCCCATTTTGGGCGCCTCCGCATACGGTTTGGGGGCCATCATCAGTTATTACCGCTTCATCTTCGAGCCGGATCGAAACAGACGCAGGCTTTATCTGCTCATCTTTTTCATCCTGCTCGGCGATATACTGCTGACGCAGAGCAGAGGCCCGCTGCTCGCACTGGTGGCTGCGTTGGGGGCAGGAGAAATGGTGCGGAAGAACGTCAGGCTGATTGCATCCTTGGTGGTCATAGGCATCGGTTATGTCGTCCTGGTCTATTTCGATGTGATCGAGCTCAGCCGTTTTTTCACCCGAAACAATCTGTTTTCCTATCGCCTGGAAATCTGGCATCTGACCTGGGAAAAGATTCTCACCGCCCCCTGGTTCGGGCACGGCATCAATAGCGATGAAACCGTTCTGCTGAGCGTCGGCGAGTACGCGCTGCATGCGCACAACGCCTACCTTGCAAGCCTGCTCTACGGCGGCCTGATCGGCGGCTTGCTGCTGTTGACGATCTGTCTGGTCAGCCTTGTCGAGGGGCTGAAACAAGCGCACAGCCGACATCAGGTGATCTATCTTGCCATGCTGCTCTTCGGGCTCGTCTGCATGCTGACTGACGGTAATCAGCTGCTCACCAATCCCCGCCCGTTATGGCTTTTCTTCTGGTTTCCGATCGCGCTGCTTGCGGCCAGGCAGCAGGTCCGCCGGGCGCAGCACCCGGCGAGCCGAAAAGAGGAATGAGCGGCAAGATGCGGCGAACAACCGTCGCACTGATTGTCATGTCGATCAGTACGCTGTCAACGTTTGTCGCCGGCGAACTGATCGTGCGGCAGATACATCCATTTCCGCAGCCGCAGTTCCTTGCCGTCGATCCGATCGTCGGCCACAGACACAGGCCGAACGTCGAAGGCTACTTTGCTCGAGAGGGCTTGAGCTACGTGCGGATCAACCGCCATGGGTTTCGCGATAAGGAATATACGATCGAGAGGAACGACAAAAAACGAATCGTCGTTTTGGGCGATTCATACACCGAGGCACTCCAGGTCGATCTCGAACAAACATACCATGGGCGATTGGAGGCCGAATTCGCCGATCGATTGGAGGTGCTCAATTTTGGCGTCAGTGGTTATGGAACCGCCCAGGAACTGTTGACCTATAAACTTTTTGCGCGGACATTCAGACCGGACATCGTCCTATTGGCTTTCTATCCCGGAAACGATATCAAAGACAACGTCAAGGATCTGTCGGGCAACTATCCAAGGCCCTATTTTACACTGGGCCAAGACGGCCTCGAGTTGGACGATTCGTTTCGAAGATCACCGAAACAGCGGCGTTCGAAACGTGTGTACGACCTCTATTACTATCTGACCGATCACTCGATCATATTGTCTCTGTTGGATCAACTGCGCTATCGGAAGAGGCGGGAGCAGTCGGCGCAACAGCGTGCGCTGATTCGGGGGATGTCAAAAGCAGAGTCCGATCTGATCTATGCGCCGAAATCAAAATCCCATCGTGACGCTTGGCTGCTGACAGAGCGACTGATCCTGGAACTGGCTGCCGAAGCCAAGAAAGACGGTGCGGAGTTCGTCCTGTTGGTACAGGATTCCATGCCTCGCCAGATAACCACGATCGACAACGCCTATTATGTCGAAGGGCGCCTCGGCAGACTCTGCGAGGAAAATGGTCTGGTGTGCGGTTTCATGGGTCCGGCCGCTATCGACATTTATCGAAAAAGCGGCAGGACACTGCATGGGTTTGGCGGCGGCAACAGCGGACACTGGAACCAGGAAGGGCACGAAGTGGCATACACCGTGCTTCGGAATCTCTTGATCGAGAATGGTTTGATTCCTTGAACTCGCAGAGCGCGATTGCGGTTCCTGCCAGCTTCGACACCGCAACGCGTCGAACGATCGATCGACTGACACGTTCGTTGACAGCACCAGGAGCAACAACTCATGCCGGAGAAACAAAAACCGACCCGTAGCGTCATCATGGGCGCTGCAGGGCGCGATTTTCATAATTTCAACGCGGTATGTCGGGATGACCCAAAAACACGCGTGATCGCCTTCACAGCAACCCAGATTCCAGAAATTGCCGGGCGCCGATACCCACCCTTACTCGCCGGCCCGCTCTATCCCGAAGGGATCCCCATAGTCGATGAGTCTGAGTTGGCGGCCCTGTGCCGCCAGCAGGGAATCGACCAGGTGATTTTTGCTTACAGCGACGTCACACACGCACATGTCATGCACATGGGATCGATCGCCTTGGCGGGCGGCGCCGATTTTGTGCTGCTCGGCCCGAAGCGAACAATGCTGAAGGCGAAGGTGCCGGTGATTGCCGTTTCAGCGGTCAGAACCGGGTGCGGCAAGTCGCAAACGACACGGTGGCTCTCCCGTCTGCTGAAAGAGCATGGCCTGCGGCCCGCGGTGATTCGGCACCCAATGCCATACGGCAACCTCGAACGGCAGGCTGTCCAACGCTTTACGACCTTGGGCGACCTCGACTCGGCCGACTGCACCATCGAGGAACGAGAAGAGTACGAACCGCACCTGGCCTATGGGAGCATCGTTTATGCCGGGATCGATTATGCTGCAATCACGGCACGCGCTGAGCGGGAGGCCGATGTGATCCTCTGGGATGGCGGCAACAACGACTTCCCCTTCCTGCGGCCCGACCTCCATATCGTGTTGATCGACCCCCTGCGGCCAAATGACGTGGGAACCCATCATCCCGGCGAGGCGGTGCTGCGAATGGCCGATATCGTTGTCGTAGCAAAAACCGACTCGGCATCCGCGGCGGATGTACAAAGCGTGGTCCGTAGCGCCCGTGCGATTCAGCCCCAAGCGCCTATCGTTTATGCGGCCTCACCTGTACGAAGCGACAAACCGGAAGTGGTGCGTGGGAAGCGCGTCCTTGTCGTTGAAGACGGGCCGACCCTGACGCACGGAGGTATGGCCTACGGTGCGGGTTACGTAGCCGCTAAACAAGCCGATGCAGCGGCGATCATCGATCCCCGCGGGATCGCGGTGGACGAGATCGCCGATATCTTCGCGCAGTATCCCCATCTCGGACCGGTGCTGCCTGCCCTGGGCTACCATCCCTCACAACTGGCGGCGCTGCAGGAGACGATCAACGCAGCGGACGTCGATGTCGTGGTGGCGGCAACACCCTGCGACCTCGGCGCGCTGATCGAAATCGACAAGCCTCTCGTTCGTGTTCGCTACGAGTTTGCCGAGGTCGGGAAGCCGGGCCTTGGTAGCTTGGTCGAGGCATTCCTCAGCAAACAGAATCTGCAGCGTCAGGAACCCTGACCGGGAACGGACCGATCGGCTGCCGGAAGCCGGCAAGGGCAGACTCAAATCGCTTGTCTTTCCCAAAAGATAGTCCGCTCCGCGTCTTGACTGACGATCGTCCCGGCTTCGCCTCTGAGAATTGCCTGCGCGTCGGTAAGCTGCCCGATGCCGGCCAGGCCGCCGGTCTGTTCCACGAACTCGACGGCGGCTTCGACCTTGGGACCCATCGAGCCGGCGGCGAAGGCGAATCCACGCATCACGTGCGGGGACGCACGTCGTATCGCCCGTGCACCCGACGTGTCCCAGCGATCATAAACCGCATCGACGTCGGTCAGCATGATGAACGCATCCGCTTTCAGCTCCCGCGCCAGCAGCCCGCTGACCAGGTCCTTGTCGATGACGGCTTCGACTCCGATCAGGCTGCCATCCGGCTTCGCAACGGTGGGGATGCCGCCGCCACCGGCGCAAATCACGGTCACATGCCGGCTAACCAGCAGTTCGATGACAGGCAATTCGAAGATCCGCTTCGGGCGCGGCGAAGGAACGACCCGTCGATAGCGCCTGCCGTCGCGTGCGATGCGCCAGCCGTGTGTTCGCTGCAGCCTGCGCGCGTCGTCTTCACTGTAGACCGGCCCGATAGGTTTGCTGGGCTTGTCGAACGCGGGATCCTTCGGATCCACTTCGACCAGAGTCAGCAGGGTCGCGCAGCGGTGGCCCGCGGGCAGCCGATTGCTCAACTCCTGCTCGATCAGGTAACCGATCATCCCTTCGGTTTCTGCATCGAGAACATCCAGCGGATACGACTCTTCCTGCTTATAGGCGGCGCACTGCAGTGCCAACAATCCTACCTGTGGACCGTTGCCGTGGGTAATCACGAGGTGGTGTTCGAGCGCGATCGGGGCCAGGGTTTCCGCGGCAACCTTCACGTTGCGGCGCTGGTTCTCTGCCGTCAGCGGCTCACCACGATGGAGCAGTGCATTCCCGCCGAGTGCGATCACGACGCGCATCATTCAGCTAACCGTCTGGGCTGCAACACAACTGCCCGCTACAGACGCCCATCGACCCGGTCCGCAGGAAACAGTGCTTTGACATCGAACAGAACGCCGCCCGGCACCATCAGCGAACGGATCTCATCGACCCCCATTTCGGAAAACTGATCATGGGCAACAGTAAGAATGACTGCATCATATTGCCGGTGAGTGAGCTCTTTGAGAAGGTCGAGATCATATTCTTTTTTTGCTTCAGCACCATCAGCCCAGGGGTCGTACACATCGGCATGGATGCCGAAGCTCCTGAATTCGTCGATGATATCCACAACCCGCGTATTGCGGGTGTCAGGGCAATTTTCCTTGAACGTCAGCCCCAGAATGAGGATTTTAGCATCCCCGATCGGCAATTTGCGCTGCACCATCAGCTTCACGACCCGTCCCGCAACATATTCACCCATACCGTCGTTGATGCGGCGCCCAGCAAGAATCATTTCGGGCTGATAGCCGATCGCTTGCGCCTTGTGGGTCAAGTAGTAGGGATCAACGCCAATGCAGTGGCCACCCACCAGACCGGGACGAAACGGTAAAAAGTTCCACTTGGTGCCGGCCGCTTCCAGAACCTCCAACGTATCGATACCTAATTTATTGAAAATCAAAGATAATTCGTTGATTAGTGCAATATTGACGTCACGCTGGGTGTTCTCGATGACTTTGGCGGCTTCTGCGACCTTTATGCTGCTCGCTTTGTGGGTGCCTGCGGTTATCACACGCTGGTAAAGCGCGTCTATAAAATCGGCAACCGCCGGCGTCGAGCCTGATGTTATCTTTTTGATCGTTGGGAGGCGGTGCGTCTTATCCCCTGGGTTGATGCGCTCCGGGCTGTAGCCGACGAAAAAATCGAGGTTGAATCGCAGCCCTGAATTCCGCTCTATCTCCGGCACACAAGCTTCTTCCGTTGCGCCCGGATAGACAGTCGATTCAAAAACAGCAACATCGCCTTTGCCGATAACACGGCCCAATAGCTGACTGGCTTTTATCAAAGGCGTGAGATCAGGCCGTTTGTGCTCATCGACCGGTGTCGGCACGGTAACGACATACACGGTGCAATCACGTAATGCCTGCTCATCATCCGAAAAACGTAATCGTTTTGCTTCGAGCAGGTGCTCGGGTTCAACTTCCAGGGAACGGTCGATTCCCTTGACCAATTCGGCAATCCGGCTCTTGTCGATATCAAAACCGACCGTATCAAAGTGAAAACCAAATTCGACGGCCAATGGCAATCCAACATAGCCAAGACCGACGACACCAATTTTAATTTTTGCTTGATTCACATCCATAATCGCTGTCTACCTTGTTTACCTCTATAGAAAATCAATCCTTGCCCCAATATTACGAATTGCGCCACCCGTAATATTTGATCGCAATATTCCTGAAAAGGCCGAGAAGAATAGCCAACCTAAGGGTTCGCACGAGGCGATAGAGCGATCGTTGACGCTTGATAATGGAGCGAACAGACGTGTTGGAACGCTGGAAATGCCAGGGATCGGTCATAGGAAGAGAGCTTGGACGCCCCCCCTGTTGCCTGTTGCGTTACTCTGAACCGTCAAATGAAATAAAATCGTGAGGCTGTTTTTGTTTGAACTGCCAGGCCGGGTTGTCGTCAAATCGGAGTATGGTCAATTCCACGGTGCTGACGCGCCGGTTCGCAGCAGCTGATATCCCTGATATCTGATTCGGAGACTGTTCGGTGAACGTTCATGCGTGCTCGATCGATCGCAGAGGAGAATACGATACAATTGATTATAGCTTAACCTCATACAAAATAGCAGTGGGTTTTGTTTTTCGGTTAAGCAATTCTACTAATGGACGATTGGCGGCCCATCGTAGTTTGTGGTTGATGCACAAAACCCAACATAACAGCCTCGATACGTACCTGACTGCCGGGTTTCGCTGTCGCTCTATCCGAGCGACACAGAGCCGATTTGTCACGTTTGGAATTGCCGGATAAATTCAAAAACACTGTTACGAGTTAATATTTTGTC
>DEII01000209.1 GCA_002352385.1 Methylococcaceae bacterium UBA2778
GGCCGCACAGTCGAACCGCGGGTGGCATAGTGCAGCAGCATGAGTCAGGATTTCGATTATCTGGTTTGTCTTAGCCCGAAAATTTCATAAATTTGCGCCGATATCGCGCAGGATATTGGTTTCACAAGGAAAGTTCCGAAGGAGTGGCGTATCAGTGACTACGGCCGACTGAGGAACTATTTCTTGTGGAATCAAGAGACAAGCGAGATCAAGCATAATTTGTGAAAGATTCGGGTTGAATCAGTAACGCTGCATATGAAATCGCCGTAAACAGGATATAATCACATCCTCATCAACTGGAAGTTCAGCTATCATGAAAGAAAACGTAGTCGACGTCCTGATTTACCTGTTTGAAAATTATCTGGACAGTGAATCGGAAGTTGTTCCGGACCCTGAGGTATTGCGCACCGAACTGCTCGAAGCGGGATTCCCTCAACCCGAGGTGAACAAAGCCTTTGACTGGCTCGAGTCTTTGACCCCCCAAAAAGAGATCAAAATGGCCAGTCGCGCATTCCGGGTATTTGCCGAACAGGAGACTATAAAACTCGATGTGGAGTGCCGAAATTTGCTGCTGTTTCTCGAGCAGACAGGGATTTTGACGCCGACCAGCAGAGAATTGGTCATCGACCGGGCTATGGCACTGCAAGACGAGGAAATCTCACTCGAAAGCCTGAAATGGATCGTCCTCATGGTACTGTTCAGTCAACCGAATGAAGAGGTTGCGTTCGCTCGTATGGAAGACCTGGTCTACGCCAGTACCCCGGCTGTAATGCACTGAGCCGCCCAAAGAAATATAGATTGTCGCTTTTACCAAATGAGTTACAACTTAGTCATCGTAGAGTCACCCGCCAAAGCCAAAACCATCGAAAAATATCTCGGCAAAGAGTTCCATGTACTCGCCTCGTTCGGCCATGTCCGGGATCTGATCCCAAAGGAAGGGGCGGTCGACCCGGATCATGACTTCGCAATGAAATACGAGCTCATCGAGCGCAATCAAAAACATGTTCAGGCCATCACCAAAGCAGCCAAAAAGGCCGATGCCTTGTATCTCGCCACAGACCCGGATCGTGAAGGCGAAGCCATTTCATGGCACTTGCTCGAGATCCTGAAACGCAAGAAACTGTTGAACGGCAAACCGGTCCACCGCGTCGTCTTTCATGAGATTACAAAAAACGCGATCACGCAGGCTATCGAACATCCGCAAACCCTTTCCGACAACCTCATAAACGCTCAACAGGCCCGCCGCGCCCTGGATTATCTGGTGGGGTTCAATCTTTCCCCGCTGCTGTGGAAAAAAATTCGCCGCGGCCTGTCGGCAGGACGGGTGCAAAGCCCAGCGCTGCGGCTGATCGCGGAACGCGAAGCCGAAATCGAACAGTTCAAGAGCAGGGAATACTGGACGATCGAGGCGGCTGCCACTGCGGCCGATCAACCTCTGAAAGCCAAGTTGACCCATTATCAGTCTGAAAAACTGACCCAGTTCAGCATCGAACACGAAGAACAGGCGACCAAGATTCGCAACACCCTGCTGGATCTGGCGAAGGGTCGCCTGCAGGTTGTCAAACTAGAGCGAAAACAGCGAAAACGCAACCCGGCCGCACCGTTCATCACCTCGACACTGCAGCAGGAGGCGGCCCGCAAGCTGGGATTCACGACACGGCGAACCATGTCGGTCGCCCAGCAGCTCTATGAAGGCATCAATATCGGCGGCGAAACAACCGGTCTGATTACCTACATGCGTACCGATTCGGTCACTCTGGCCAATGAGGCGATCAGCGAGCTGCGGGACTTGATCGCGTCCCACTTCGGCAAGGATAACCTCCCTCCGCAGCCGCGCCGTTTCAAAACCAAATCCAAGAATGCCCAGGAAGCGCACGAAGCCATCCGTCCGACCAGCGCCCATCGCCTGCCGGACGGAATCAAGGCCCATCTCAGCAGCGACCAGTACAAACTGTACAATCTGATCTGGAAACGAACCGTTGCCTGTCAGATGATTCACGCAACGATCAATACCATCGCGGTCGACCTGGCCTGCGGCAACGAAGAGAACCTGTTTCGAGCGACCGGCTCCACGATCGTCAACCCCGGATTTATGGCCGTTTACCTCGAAGGAAAGGATGACACCAAAGAGAGCGACGACAAAGAAACATTCCTGCCGTCACTGAAAGAGGGCCAATTCGTAACGCTCGATGACATCATTCAACAGCAGCATTTCACCGAACCGCCGCCCCGCTACAGCGAGGCCAGCCTGGTGAAGGCATTGGAAGAGTACGGCATCGGCCGGCCCTCCACCTATGCATCGATCATCGGCACCCTGCAGCAGCGCAACTATGCGGTACTGGAAAAGAAGCGTTTTCATCTCACCGACGTCGGCCGCATCGTCAATAAATTCCTGACCGAGCATTTCACTAAATATGTCGACTACGGCTTCACCGCCGACCTGGAAGACCAGCTCGATGCAGTATCACGGGGAGAAAAAAATTGGATCCCTCTGATGCGGAAATTCTGGGAGCCGTTCAAGTCGCTGGTCGGACATAAAGACGAAAGCGTCCAGCGCAAAGACGTCACCCAGGAGATGCTGGATGAAAAGTGCCCTGAATGCGGCAGCCAGCTTTCGATTCGCCTCGGCCGCAACGGACGCTTCATCGGCTGCACCAACTACCCGGAATGCAAATACACGCGCAATCTGAACGATGACTCGGCGCAGCAGCCGGAGCTGGAGATCGTGGAGGGACGCAACTGCCCAGAATGCAACGGGCCGCTGGCGATCAAGACCGGCCGCTACGGCAAATTCATCGGCTGCAGCAACTATCCGAAATGCCGCCACATCGAACCGTTGGAAAGACCGGTCGATACCGGTGTGACCTGCCCGCAGTGTCACAAAGGTACCTTGCTCAAACGCAAGTCACGCAACGGCAAGGTCTTCTACTCCTGCTCGACCTACCCGAAATGCCAGTACGCCATCTGGAACGCCCCCATCGCCGAACACTGCCCAACCTGCAACTGGCCCATACTAACGATCAAAACAACCAAAAAGCGGGGCGTCGAAAAAGTGTGCCCGCAAAAGGATTGCAAATACGCGACGCCGTACGAAGGCGACCCTGCCGACGCGGAGGGGCCGCGGCGCGAAGCTGTTTAAAGATCCAGCAAAGAATGGCCGGCTCAACTCCAAGGTCGGTGAATCGAATCTACACCTGTTAAAGCACTGTCGTACCCCCGTTGCATAACCGAAATGGTGCGCGGGGCGCACGCTACCTTCGGCGTCGTTGCGAAAGCGGGCTGTAGGGTGCGCCCCGCGCACCAATCAGCGGTAGAAACCAACACCTCAGAAACAAATCTTTTTCCAGCTATTTCAAAAATACAGTTGCAAACGATAATCATTCGTATTACGATGTCTACTAACAAGCTTCTTCTTCTAACGGCAATTATGATCGATGTCAAAGGGGCGAAAGATGTTACGTGACGATCGGAAGGAGCGTTTACGCGAATTTTGGCGACGTTCTTTCAGCCGGGTGAATCATCCGAAATTCGCGCACTATCTGAAAATTCAACTGCGATGGTTCAGCACAGGGGCTGGGGGAAGCCGCTTCGACGATCCAGACATGCCAAGGTACGCAGGGCATTCGACCGACGTCGTCCGCCTGGAAATCAACGTTGACAGATTATGCCGGTTGCTTGAATGCCACCAACTATTTGCCACCGATTTTCGCTGCCTTGACAGCTCTTCAAAGAACTGCATTCGGAGACTGTTTCTGCACGCGTGTGCAAGGAGCCTGTCGACAAGCAAACCGGTCAAGCAATGAATGAGAAGAAAGGACTGCCGCCGACCGAAGACGGGAACCATCAGATGCGGGACCGGACGGACGGTATGGCCCGCGTGGCCCGTGTATCGAGTGCGCAGCTGCTTGAACGCCTCAGGCCGTCTCATTATCGAGCACAACGGGCAAGAGTATGTGCTGCGGATAACCCGTAGCGGGAAACTGATTTTGACCAAATAACCAGCGTTTTCTCTGGGAACGGGATAACGCTCAGCCGGCCACCGACGCCCGATACCTGGATGCAGCCGGCTGGTGCAAAGGTTCACGATAAAAAAAACCAAGCAACAAGGAGTAATCATGATCGAAAAGCAATCCGAATACACGCTGTCTGAGCGGGGCGCTCCCGACCCATCGACACTCGTCACTATCATCTGCCACCTGATGACCTGTTACGCCATGCGTCCCTCCGGTCTCCTGGCGAGCAGCATCGAGCGCCATATGGACCTGTTGTTGAATTCGCGGGCCGGCGATGAGCTGGGCGATTGGATCACGACTTTCGAACAATTGCATACGCAGTGGCACGCGATCTCGGAAAGGCACGCGCGTATTGCTAATAGAAATGAGACAGCGCAAGCGGGACCGTCTTCAACCCATTAACCGGCCGAAAACTGTCCATGAACGTGTAACTTCTCACTAACATGGGGCCCCGCTTCATGCCCGGACTTATTGAGAAGTTACGAACGACTGAGTCAACCCATTGATCAGGAGAAATGCCATGTCAAATAAACCCTGTGTTCCCGAACCGTGGTGATGTCTGAATATTGCAGATTATTGATCTGTCCGGACTGTGGAACGCTTCATCTTAGTCTGCCGGGCCGCATTTCATTGCAATTCGACGTTTCGCAATTTCTGGCGATCGCCGATGTATTCACCCGGGCGGCACAAATTCTACGCAGTCGAATGGACATGTCACCAAGAGCAAAGGCGAACGTTGTTGAATTCGATCGCAGTCATTGATCTGTGCGGAGTCCTGGACCAGCAAAGCCAGGGCCAGCAGCACATTTTTGCTAGACCCTTTGCCCGCTGCCGGCCGCAAAGCCCTACATCTGCGACTGCAGGTAGTTGTGCAGGCCGACTTTGTCGATCAACCGCAGCTGCTGCTCGAGCCAATAGGTATGATCTTCTTCCGTATCCGCAAGCAACTCCTCCAGAATTTCCCGGCTTTGAAAATCGGCATTCCGCTCGCAGGTTCCAATCGCCTCTTTCAGGTTGAAAATCACCCGATATTCGAGCTCCAGGTCGTTTTTCAGCATCGCCGGAACATCGTGCCCGATGTTCAAAGCGCCGCGTTTCGTCAAATCGGGGGTAGCTTCCAGGAACAGCAGCCGTTTGATCAAGCGATCGGCATGTTCGGTCTCCTCTCCCATTTCATGATTGACGTGCTCGTAGAGTTCGTCGAATCCCCAGTCGTGGTACATGCGGGAGTGGATAAAATATTGATCCATTGCCGTCAGCTCGCCGGCGAGCAAATGGTTGAAGGTAGTAATCACCTGAGCGTTGCCTTTCATCGTCGTTACCTCGCTCTGTTGGTTTTATCGGGGTTTACATCATCGACTGCAGGTAATTCTCCAGGCCCACTTTTGGAATCAGGTCCAACTGGGTTTCGAGCCAATCGATGAATGATTCGCTCTCCTCGAGCAAGGATTCCAGAAGCTCGCGGCTGACAAAATCGCCGCCGCTTTCGCAGATTTCGATCCCTTGGGCCAACAGCTTGCGGCAGCTTTGTTCCATCAACAAGTCGTTTTTCAGGATCTCCTCGGTGTTTTCACCGATAAGCAGTTTGTCAAGATCTTGAAGGTTGGGCAGGGTTTCCAGAAACAGGAGGCGTTCGATCAGCTTATCGGCATGTTTCATGTCACGGATGGATGCCCGATACTGTTTTTCTCCCATCTCGTACAGCCCCCAGTTGTCGTGTATTCGAGCATGGAGGAAATATTGGTTGATCGAAGTCAGCTTGGATTTGAGCAGTTGATTCAATAGGTCTGTGATCTGTCGGTCACCTTTCATAACGGATCTCCTGACTGGCAATAGAACCAGCTCGTTGTGAGGGAGGAAGTTAGGCTGGCTATCCGAAAGGAATGGAATGGCTGGCTGGTGAGAAAACTTTACTACAACGCTCTGGAAAAGTAAATATTCGGCCAACCCATA
>DEII01000208.1 GCA_002352385.1 Methylococcaceae bacterium UBA2778
CTTAAGTAAGTGCCATTCGGGTCATAGCCCTTAAAATGCTGACTCTTTTTGCTGAGTCATACTGGAGGCCCTGTATGCGTTGGGCTGACAGGCGCATACGATAGGCAAGGCAGAGGATCGGCGATGCCAGTCCCGAGCCGACCAGGCGCCATTCAACGCAGCTGATCTTCGGCAGGTTCGTCCGGGCGTCCCCGGCCGATGCGGGTGTCGGCGTGTAACGTGTCCACACGGACAGGGGATTTCGTAGCAGGTGTTGCCTGGTGTCCATTTTTTGCTTGGCCATGCTTACTTGGGCCATGCTGCCGGTGTTTATCTTGGTAAAGTGCGTTAGAATTGCTATTCATGTCCGGTGGGCTTCCGTGAACCATTACCCATCGAAATTTCATTGGTTATAAAACTTGGAAAGAGTGTGGGAAAGATATCGAACAGGTTTGGTGCGTGCCGCGTCAAGTGGGATACTGCCATTATTGCAGTAACTCTTGCCACCTTCACTTGGAGCGGCATGCAAGCCGCGCATGCAGATCCTCTTCTCGACGAGATTGTCGAGTTCACCGGAGCGGTTTTTTATCTCGAGCATAAGGTGCCCGCCCTTGTCATTGGAGTGGTGCGTAATGGCGAGATTTCGGTTCGCGGGTTTGGCGAGCGGGCCGGCGAGGGCAGCAAGGCGCCGGATGGCGACACGCTGATGCGGGTCGGCTCGATCACCAAGGCATTTACCGGCGAAGTGCTCGCCCATCTTACTGTCGACAACAAGGTGAAACTGTCCCAGCCGATCACCACGTCGTGGCCGGGGCTCTCCACTGGCGCGAAGGCCGGCGTCGGGAACATCCGTTTGATCGATCTTGCCACCCATTCAGCGGGTCTCCCGCGCGAGGTAGCCCATCAGCCGGGGCCCGAAAATGATCCCTTTGCCACGATTACGGTCGAGGCCTTCACCGACTGGGTGAAAAAGGAGCCTTTGCTTTTCGATCCGGAAAAATCTGTGCTCTACTCGAATTTCGGCTTCGATCTACTTGCTCTTGCCTTATCCAAGACAGCAAACCGACCTTACCCAGAGCTTCTCGAGTCCTACATCACGATTCCCCTTTCCATGAAAAACACGGTGTTTGTGCTGTCCGCAGAGGAAAAGAAACGGTTGATGCAGGGGCATGGTTTCGATGGAGCAGCGCTGCCGGACGTCCCCACGGGTTCGGTCATTGTCGGCTCGGGCGGACTTTACTCCACGCCGAACGACCTCCTGCGCTGGCTGACTTGGCATCTCGATCGCTTCAGCAATAGCGGCGCGGAAGAGCGGTTGCTCGATCATGCGCTGTATCTCATGCGGGATGGCCTCGAAACGGTGTCGGGAATGGACGAATCAGGCCATATGGACGCGATGGGGCTTGCCTGGGTGGGCATGATGCCGGAGGGAGATCGCCCCTTCATCCTGCAAAAGGCCGGCGGCCTGCAGGGCACCTTCAGCTATATCGCTTTCGCGCCCAACCGTGGAGTGGGGGTTTTCATCGCCATCAATCAATTCGACTTCGGCGCCGCCATGGCCATGGCCGAAGTCGCCAATGACCTGATTGCGACGCTCGTGCCACGCTGAGTGGGCTATTTCGCTGTCTCGGTCAAGAGTAGATCTGTTCCATCGCGGTCAGGGACTACGGCTTTACGACACAGGAACACGCTGCGGCCACTTCTTCATAGAGCTGCTGGGGGGCGTCGGCATAACGGCGGGAGAAATGAAAGGGGACGAGGCGCGCCACGCCCGCCTGCATAGCGATTTCCCCACAGGCCCCTGCGGTCAAATGACCGTGACGCGCGGCATGTTCGGCATCTTCTTCGAGAAAGGTCGCTTCACAAAAGAGGGTGTGTGCGTTCCGGGCGAAGGCGACCAGTCGCGCACGATTTTCTGCTGAATCGACAAGATCGGTGGCGTACACCAGCCTCTTTCCTGCGCTGATCAGCACCAGATCCGCAGCCAGGGCGCCGGCACTGGCCTCGCTGCCGTCGGGCAGTTGAATCATGGCCTCCTCGTTCTCTTGGAGCAGCTGCCGTTTCAGCTCGCTGAGCCAGGGTCCAGGTTCAAACCCGCGTGCAATCAGGCGATCCTTGCGTATCTTGATCTCTTTGTCTGGTTCATAGGCATAGGCCAGCACCGGCGTGTGGTGGTCCAGCTCCACCGCCCGGATGCAAAAGCCGGCATCTTCGAGCAGTATGCCGTCTGGTGCCGGCTTTGCCTCCATTTCCTCCCAACCCGGTCGACCGGCCTTCACGCAGAAACGCCGCAGGTGTTCGCCATGCAGTTCGGCGACTTCGAAGGCCGGCCCACGCTCACCAATGCGGTCCCACAGGATCCCTTGAATAAAGCCCGAGATATGCTGTACAAGACCGACTGGGCCATAGAGGCGGCAGGCTGCACAATGATCGATCCTCGAACGCAGCAGCCACAGGAAGCCCCCGATATGGTCCATGTGGGCGTGGGTGATGAAGATGTCAGTGATCTGATGGGCGATGCGCGCCGGCACGCGAGCGCCGTCTCCAAGGTCGAACAACAGACTGCGGCGTTGATGGCGCAGGCGCAGATGCAGCAGCGGATCACCGTAGACGCCGTTGACCAACGCGACATCGACGGCACCGACCCGACCGACGATGCGTGGACCGCCGTTCTCCCCCGCATAGGGTGCGATATCCGGCGGCGGGATGTATTCTAACCGCTCGGCGGCAAAGGGTGCTGCCGTTTTGATCAGACCGTCCGTGGTTCGTAGGGTATCACGCAAGAGCAGGGCATCGGGGCTTGCGGTCTCGGCGGGTGTTTTGATGGTGAGCTGTTTGTCCTGCAGGACGAGCACTTCGCCCATCGCCTGCGTTCGGTGATGCCGCAGCAAGGCGCATTGCCGACCCACCCAGGCGCTGGCCGCTTCAAGCGGGGGCGGCGTGCCGATCAGGCCCACCTGGCCGAGGTCGATGGTTTGTTCCACAGAGTCTGCGAGGTAGGCATCCCACTGCGCGGTGCGGCGCCTGGCTCTGGCTCGTTTGCCCGGCCGCGCGGCCTGCTCGGCGGCCTGTACCACCACCGTCTCGACCGCCAAGGCACGCAGTTCATCCATGAGCGGCGGCGGCCGCTGCATAGCGGTGATTGCTAGTACCGTCTCGATATCGCCGGCCTCCACCAAACCGAGCAGCAGTTCTCTGCCGGCCACACCACGTACCACACCGGGCCCGTCGATCAATACCATGCCGTCCTGTACTCTTTGCGACAGGCACCGAACTGCGGAGACCAGCGGCAGACGAAATCGCCCGGCATCCAGCGTGCACAAGGCCTCGGAAGCCGCCACCCGCCAGGCACCATCTTCCCATCGGCCGAGCGATACAGCTCCGGGAACGCCGAAGCCCGGTGAGCCCGGATCGGCGCTGATGCACCAGCAGCGGCGTCCCGTGTCATCCAGTGCACGCCCGATGCTTGCCGCCAAAGTTGATTTGCCAATGCCCGGCGGGCCGAACAGCAGCACGCGCCGATCATCGGTCAGCAGTCGGCCAATAATGTCAGCTGCGCAGCAGGCTAATGGTATTATGTCGGTGAAAGGGTTTTGTGTCATCATTTCAGCCGCAGGAATTGGGATTTCTGTTTTCAATTGTATCCCAGGAATCGAAATCAGATGCCGGGATTCGCTATTATGTTTTCATGCTCAATTTTGCAGCGATTTCCCAACGATCGGCCACAAGAGTTGTACATCGATTGGTGCGGAGTCGCGCGTCTCCATGCGTCGATGATGAAAGGAGGTGGCCGGTGTCCATGATCGAAATCGATGGCTCCATGGGGGAAGGCGGCGGCCAGGTATTGCGCAGTGCCCTGACTCTCTCCCTGCTAACCGGGCAGGCATTCACAGTGACGAATATCCGTACCAACCGGCCTAAACCCGGCCTGCGTCCGCAGCACTTGGCGGCAGTCCAAGCTGCGGGGCGAATCAGTGCCGCAGCGCTCGATGGCGATCGTGTCGGTTCCCATCAGATCGCTTTTGTTCCCGGCCCGGTGAAGCCGGGCGACTATCACTTCGACATCGGCACCGCGGGTGCCACTGCACTTGTGCTGCAGACGCTGCTGCTGCCGCTGCCGCTGGCAATGGCCGGGGGACCCTCCCGACTCTCTGTCTCTGGGGGCACGCATGTGCCCTGGAGCCCCTGTTTTCATTACCTGGATTGGCACTGGCGGCCCCTGCTGGCGCGTCTCGGAATTCGCTTCGATCTGACCCTGGCGATGGCGGGCTTTTATCCTCGAGGGGGCGGCGAACTGCTCGCCCGCATTCCGGGCTGTGCACAGCCTGTGGGACTGCACCTTCAGGAGCGGGGGACGCTGCAGCGGATTCGCGGCATCTCCGCAGTGGCCAATCTGTCTTTGGAGATCGCCGAGCGCCAGCGCCGACAGACACTGAAGCGTCTCAAAATGGTGGCGCCGCGGGTGGCGGTGGAGGTAGTCATCGAATCCCTGCCGGCCCGATCCAGAGGAACCCTGTTGATGCTGCTGGCAGAGTTCGAGCACAGTCAGGCCTGTTTTTCTGCCTTGGGCGCCTTGGGCAAACCGGCGGAACGGGTGGCTGATGAGGCCGTCGACGAACTGTCCACGTTTCTGACGTCCGATGGCGCCATCGACCCCTGGCTCGCCGATCAGTTGCTGCTGCCTTTGTCGTTGGCCAAGGAAACGTCCACGGTTCGGACCAGTCGGGTGACGCGACATCTGCTGACCAACGCCGAACTCATTCGCCATTTTCTGCCTGTGCGCATCAGCGTGGACGGGGCGTTGGATGAGGCTGCCATGGTTCGGCTGCAGCCATGAGCAGGACGCTATGGCAAGGAACCTGAGTTGATTCCGAGCGGCCCGTGCCTGGCGGAGTAGGGCGATTTCGGAGTGGCCAGGCCGAAAAGTTCCTGTGTAGTTGATCCGCCGAACAGCCTCAAGTTATGAGGAGCGCGAAAATAGCCAAGCGAAAAAGTACGAGAGCATCGAGTTGGCGATGCCTACGCCTGCCAGGACGGCAAACCAGATCGCGTGGTCCGCCCCGGCGGACAAGATCGCCAGCCACACAGAGAAGAAGCCGAAGGCAAGGAGGCGTCGGATCCGCGGTATCGTCATCGATGAATCGGATCTCATATTTCTTCGACCCCTCGATGGATTCTCAGTCCCCCGATTCTGTTCTGATCCCCTGCCCAACGATCCGCCCTTGCCATGCCTCTTTGAGCTCGGTAAACCCGCCCTTGCCATCCGCTTCGAGCGTATAGAATTTGTATAGCCCGACGATTTTGTCGTCTGCATTGCGGCTGAATTGCAGTGTGATGAATCCGTGCTCCGAAGCCGCAAATCGTTTGTCTGCGGAAGGCTCTTTCAGGCGGCCTCGGAGCCCTGCAGATCCGGAGATCAAAAGATGCGTCCCGTCGGCAACCCCTTCGTCGGCCAGGATGTGGTCATGGCCGGCCAGATACAGATCGACTTTTCCGATCAGCTCTTCCTCGAAAAACCAGGCAAGCAGCCATCCGGCATCGCCGTGGCCGCCGCTGCTGTGATAAGGATGGTGGCCGATTGCGATCGAGAACCGACACTGTTTTGCCTGTGCGGCGAGTGCCTGCCGCAGCCACTCCGTCTGCGGGTGGCGTTCGGTGATAAAGTAGATTTTTTCGTAGTACGACGTGTCCAGGTTGAAAAAGCAGATGCCGTTCCAGTCGTCCGAGTAGTAAAAGTTCGGGAAATGGATCGATGGATTCGTTTTTCCGACATTGAGCCAGGCATCCGCGTTCGATTTGTGGTCATGGTTTCCGAGCACAGGAAAGATCTTGATATTATGCTCGAAAAAATAGCGGTAGGGTTTCAGTAATCGCAGCTCGAGTTTCGGGTCGTCGGCGCTGTCGATTCCGGATGGATAGATCACATCCCCGAGAATGCGTATCTGGCTGCAATGCATCGTCTCGAGGGCGCGGGCAACGGCAATGGCATTCTTGTCGCCGGTGCCGGAATCGCCGATGATGCAGACCGTGGCGTCGTTGTCGATCAGCGAGTCCGGATAATCGGTATGAAAAACGTTTCTGCCGGTCTCGGAAACGGCCGGTTGCGCAATCACAGCGCAGAGAATAAGGATCGTTCGCAAATGGTGCATTGGGTTGTCTTTCCGGTTCGAGCGAAGGAGGTGATGAGCGCTGGATCAATGTTTTACGACAATGATTTGCGGATTACAAGGAAAAACTCAATTATTCGATTCCCTCTCCCGGAGGGAGAGGGAACTGCGGAACCATTGGCTGCGTGCTGCTTTTTTCATTGAAAGCGACCGATTGGAGCCAGGAGAGTGAATAGATACGAAAAAACAGGTGATGATCATAGGAATACGGTGTCGGACCCGATAGAATATCACGCAGTCTTTTCTTGCGTCTGTATCGCGGACACTGTGATCGGCTGACAGACCTCGAACGATCCACTCGATTTTGGGCATCTCGACAGAATGAAAATCATCATCCTCGGCGCCGGCCGAACCGGTACCTCTTTGACAACCAGTCTGGCCGGAGAAGCCAACGACATCGTGGTGGTGGACAACAACCTGGAGCTGCTGCGAGAGCTCAAAGAAAAGCTGGATATCGCCACGGTGCTCGGCCATGCTGCTCATCCGCCGGTGCTCGAACGGGCCGGCATCCAGGATGCGGACATGCTGATCGCGGTCACAGACAAGGATGAGACCAACATCGTGGCCTGCCAGATCGCTCATTGTCTTTATCAAACAAAGACCAAGATCGCTCGGGTTCGGGCCATCGAATTCGCCTCCTATATGCACCTTTTTTCGCGGGAGGGAATCCCCGTCGACCTGGTGATCAGCCCGGAACAGATCATCATGCAGTTCTTCAGGGGACTGATCGACTGTCCCGGAACCCACTATGTGTCCGATTTTGCCGATGGTATCGTGCGGCTGGTCTCGGTGCGAGTCACGCGCAGCGGATTCCTGGTCGGCAAACGGATTCGCGAGCTGCGTAAGCAGCTGCAGCACCGGCGATTGCGGTTTGTCGCCATCTATCGGGAGGGACGGGCCATCGCCCCCAATGGCGACACAGTCATCGAAGAACGCGATGAGGTGTTCTTGGTGGCGCCGAAAGAAAAAATCAATGACGTGTTGGCGGACATGCGAAAACATGAAGCGCCGTACAAGCGTCTGGTCTTTGCCGGCGGTGGACATGTCGGTGTCCGGCTCGCCTTGGCGTTGGAGAATAGATTTCAGATCAAGATCATCGAAAAGGATCGGGCACGGGCGGAGAAGATCGCCAACCTTCTCAAACGAACCATCGTGCTGCAGGGCGATGCCGTGGATACGGACCTGCTCTCCAGCGAGAATATCGAAAAAACCGATGTGTTCTGCGCCCTCACCGAGAACGACGGGATCAACATTCTCTCCTCGACCCTTGCCAAACAGCTGGGTGCCCGCAAGGCCCTGTGTATCATCAACCATCCTCTCTACAAGAGTCTTGTCGATCGTTGTGATATCGATGCTGCCATCATCCCCCAGGAGCCCGTCGTCAGTCAGATACTGAAATTTCTGCGCCACGGCGATGTTGTCCAGGTCAGTGAAGTCCGGAGTGGAACCGCGGAGGCTCTGGAAGCGGTGATCCACGAGAAGCGGAAAGGTTCGGAAGTGATCGGGCGGCGCGTGGATCAGCTGCGCCTGCCGCGTGGAGTCATCCTGGGCGCACTGGTGCGAGGCGGAAAGGCAATCCCCATCCACCATGATACGGTATTTCAGGAAGGCGACCATGTGGTGATGTTTCTGATGGAGAAGGATCTCATCCCGACCGTGGAACAACTGTTCATCGATTGACTGTTGCACTGTACGAATTGGCGATACCATGCGCATAAAAGTGATCGTAAAAATCATCGGATTTCTTTTGATGATCTTCAGTTTCACAATGCTCGTTCCGCTCGTGGTTGCCGTCCTTTACGATGAACTGGCCACGACGCCTTTCAACACCGCGTTCCTGGTGATTTTCCTGATGGGGCTGGTGCTCTGGTTTCCGGTCCACCGCTGCCAGGACGAACTGCGCCTGCGGGACGGCTTCACGGTGGTGACGCTGTTTTGGGTCGTGCTGGGAATCAGCGGCGCTCTGCCCTTCATGCTGGCCGAGCATCCGCACATGCGCTTCACCGACGCGGTGTTCG
This sequence comes from Methylococcaceae bacterium UBA2778, assembly GCA_002352385.1. Lineage (GTDB taxonomy): Bacteria > Pseudomonadota > Gammaproteobacteria > Methylococcales > UBA2778 > UBA2778. The sequence goes on from DEII01000208.1 coordinate 8,165, forward strand.
AGTCGGTCTCCGGCCTCACCACCACCGGCGCGACCGTTCTGACGGGGCTGGATGAGCTGCCGCGGGCGATTCTGTTTTACCGCCAGCAGCTGCAGTGGCTGGGCGGCATGGGCATCATCGTGCTCGCCGTGGCGATCTTGCCGATGCTGAGGGTTGGCGGCATGCAGCTGTATCGTGCGGAAACTCCGGGGCCGATCAAAGACACCAAGCTGACACCGAGAATCGCCGAGACCGCGAAGGCGCTGTGGATCATCTATGTGGGCCTGACGGTACTCTGCGCACTGGCCTACTGGGTCGCCGGAATGAGCACTTTCGACGCCATCGCCCATTCATTTTCCACCATCGCCACCGCAGGCTATTCCACCCATGATGCCAGCATGGCCTGGTTCGACAGCACTGCTATAGAGATGATTGCAGTCGTATTCATGGTGCTCTCGGCGTTCAATTTCTCCCTCCATTTCATTGCATTGAAGCGGCGGAGCCCAAAGCCCTACCTGCAGGACAGCGAGGTCCAGGCCTTCGCGGCGATCATTGCCGTCGTCGGATTGTTTGTGTTGGGGCACCTGTGGGTGAAAGGCGCGGACGATGCGGTTGACGAAGATGCCATGGAGAGCATTTTTCAGGTGGTTTCGTTCCTGACGACCACGGGTTATACAACGGCGCCTTATTATGACTGGCCCGGCTTTGTGCCGATGCTGCTCATTTTCCTGAGTTTCGTCGGTGGCTGCGGCGGTTCCACTGCCGGGGGGCTGAAAGTGGTCCGGGTCATGTTAATCTACAAACAGGGGGTTCGAGAAATCCGCCGGCTGATCCATCCGAATGCCTGGCTGCCGGTGAAGATCGGAAATCGGCCTCAGGAAGCGCGGGTCATCGATGCGGTATGGGGATTCTTCTCCCTTTATATCGTCTCGTTCGTTTTGATCATGCTGGTGATGATGGAAGCAGGGTTGGATGAGCTGAGTGCTTTTTCCGGCGTCGCCGCCTGTCTGAACAACCTCGGTCCCGCGTTGGGTGAAGTGGCCGGCAACTTCAAGTCTACCGGTGATCCGGTCAAATGGGTCGCCTGCTTTGCCATGCTGCTGGGGCGGCTGGAGGTCTTTACCCTGCTGGTGCTCTTCATGCCGGAATATTGGCGAACCTGACTGTTGTTGCCCCCTCACCCAACCCTCTCC
>DEII01000183.1 GCA_002352385.1 Methylococcaceae bacterium UBA2778
ACGGCAATCGGTAACCATTGGCTATACCTCCTTGTTCCGCTGTGACGCCGACCAGGAACAGCGGCTATCGGTCAACGTTTACAAGTTCCTGTCCCGATTCGGCAGCCCTTGTGGTCCAGGTCTGCATAATTGAGCCAACACGGCAACTCCCCGCGCTGCTCGCCCTCCCGGCGGATTCAACCTCGCGCTGCTGCGTTTATCGACTGCTCAGATTGGCCACGGCTTTACGCATCGGCCATTTTTTCAGTATAGGACACAGGGGTGAGGGCTCAAGCGATCCGCCGCCCCAGGAGACGATTCTCCGGATCAGATCCGCCCGCGGGCCGCATTGCTGGCCGCGCCGTGTGGGCAACGGATCCAAAAGAATGTAAATGAATCAGCATATACGGAAATGCTAATTGATTTTTCGCAATGACATACTTGATGCATTACTCAAACATGGCGCGCTAACCGCGCGTAAATGAACAGGCCGGCGGCAACCAGACACCCACCGTCGGCCCGCGCGGCCATAACCATTAGGAGCTGAGCATGCACAAGTACAAGATCTTGTTGACCTACAACGACCCCCTGACACTGCAGACCATAGGCTGGGCACTGACAGACAGAGGCTGCGACGTCACCTCTGCGCCCAGTATCGATGAGGGCATTGCGGCATTGCGCAAACAACACTTCGATGTGGTGCTGACGGAATTGGGAAATAACGCCAAGGGTGGGCTCAGCGTGCTCAAAGAGGCCAAGAAAGTCGACCCGGAAACGATTGTGATTCTGTTGGGCAGCGGTCGCCCGCGCGATTACGACATGGAAAAACTACCGTGCGAAGCGGATGAATACGTGTTTCCACCCTGCCGCATCGCCAAGGTCTGGAAGCGCGTGACCAATTGCCTGGAGCGGCTGGAGCTCAAAAGGAAAGACACACATAGCAGCTTATCCAGGAAACAGCTTGTATCGCTTGCCAAGGAGCTGGAGCTGCTCGGTCACGACACTTACGGAAAAATCGAAAAACGCATCTCCGAAAAACTGGGTGCGATGCTGCAGACCGTCAACGGCTTGATCGCAAACGCAGGCAGGCCGCTCCCGGCAACGGGCCCTTACCGCTTGAGCTCGTTACCGGAGAGCAAAAAGCGATTCAAAGATACGGGATCGTCGCCGATATAACGAAACGGTTTTAATGAGGTGTGACAGCGCCGGGACCGCGCCCGGCTTGCCCCATCCCCGAAGGAGACGCAAGCCGGACCCCGTCCACAAAACATCTAAAAGGTGCTATGACGCCTTTCGCTCGGCCGTCGCATAGGCATTCAGGGCGTTGGCGTCATACTCATAAAGCGAGCTGCCAAGGTAACGCAGAACCTTCTTTCGCTTCAGATCCGCAATGACCCGGCTCACGCTTTCGATGGTTACGCCCAGCATCGAGGCCATCTCTTTGCCGCTCAGCAGCTCGACTTTGCCCTTTTCCTCGGTGGCTTCGACCTTGGCGAGCCAACGGATCAGGTTGATCACGCGGTTGCGTACCGTGCCCGACAAGAGCAACATAATATGATCATCGGCCTGGAACAGGCAGGCGCTCCAATGCTCCATCAGCGTGCGGTACAGTCGCGGCTTGTCGGCATTGAGCCGCTGCATCACGGTTAAAGGAATACGGCATACCTTCACATTGCGGACCGCGATCGCGGTATGTTCGTAGGAATCCCCAAGCAACCGCTCCAGGCCCATGGAATCACCGCGCTTGAGCAGGCGTATGATCCGCTCGTCACCGTCCGGACCATAGCGGACGAGCTTCACCAGACCATCGCGTATCGTGAAGGCCGCGTTGTCCTGGCCGCCCTGGTGGTACAACACGGTACCCGGCGGATAGCCATACTGATCGATGGGTTCGAAAATACCATCCAGAATGGATTCCAGATCGTCCTCTGAGAGGTCGGAAAACAGGACCTGTTGCAGTATCCCGCATTGCCTGCAATCGGCCCGTCCGATCCACTCCGGATGGTTGCACAGCGCTTTTGCAGTTGCCTTGTTCGGGGGGCTCATGGCGGCTGTCACCTCTCGCTGTTGTTGATACACCAAAACTCAGATAAAGCAGCACCAGGGTTCACCGCCCGATTCGCTTCGTGCGGCGTCCGGTGGGTTCCGTTCATCCACCGCGCTCACCTGCCTGGCCCTGCGGCCGGTACACCTTCGGGGGCGTCCCTCGGACTCGGATCTACCACATGCCCATTGCCCCATTCTTACTATTAATATTAGTAGACGTTAATCTGACTTGCATTGAGATAGATCAATTTCCCGAGAGGTCCGCCATCCTCGCACTGGACGCCGTCACGATAATACAAGGCCCAGGGGAGTCGCGCGGAAAAAGGCGCCAAGATACGCTAAGTTGCCGAAATAAAAAGGGGAAATCAGACAAAGTCGGTGTTTTGCAAACGGTCTTTTAGGCCCCGCCGAAGCGCTAGTATCAACCGTACCAAACCGGCAAATCAATAAAACATCGGTACCGGGGTTTTTCAACATCTCGCCGCACAAGGAGACCAACACGGACCCTGTGCGTGGTAATTCCAATACCTGTTGGCTACGCGGCCTTAACAAGGGGTGTCTGGTACGCGCCCGAAGGATTTCCCTTGTGGACGATTAGCCGGTCCGACGCCACACAATACGATTGCGAAACCGGCCTCCTTCTGCATCCTATGGCGTAGCGGATAAAGTAGAATCAAGGAGTTCGGATAGGTGGAAAATGAACCGGAGGGCGGGCGAGAGCGGCCCGCGGGTGCAGCGATGCGCACCCAACGGGCGTCCCCTTGGGGGGCAAAAGCGGCGAAGTGGATGCGGGCGGGGGTTTTCTCGGGTGGCATCGGGACCTCNNACCTCCTTTTTGTTGTCAAAAGGTTTTTCTTCCGGCCCACAAAAAAAGCGGCCCCGGGACCCCCCGGGGCCGCTTTTGTTCATTGACTATCTGTTTATCGCAACGACAAGAGTTAAATCACAAAGAAACCTGCATAAACCCTTCAAAAAAGGGCCCGCCTGTTACGACCTCACCAGTGTACACCCAAAATCAAACCAATATGGTAACCACCGGCATTGGGCTTCTCGCCTAGCAGGTCAACCTCAGCGTAGGAGTACCTGATGTCAATACCCAGATTAACGTGCTCAGCCAGTGTCGCGTACGCGCCGGTATCCACCCAAAAGCCGGTGCCGGTGTCATCGTCATCTGAAGCGCCGGTTAAATTAATTTCGTTGCGAATGATAGCCACGCCCCCTCCCAGAAATGTGCGCCCCTGCCCTGTTCGGGACCAGATCTTGCGTACACCAACATTCCATTCCTGGGTTCTACTATCAAGCTCGATGCCAAATAATGTCAATGGGAGGACAAAAAACTGTTCACCACTCGCGGATCGGAAATAGTCTATCGCAATGCTAACCGGCCAGTCTTCCTGCTTGAAATCCAACATAAGTCCGAATTCGAAATGGTCATCCACCTCCGCGTCCTTGAAAAAGCTGTCCGTTTGATTTTTGTAGCCAGTGAATGTGTTTAGATTTCCCGTCCAGTTCTCACATACCCCCGGGCCCGACCACAGCAGCAGGCCAACGAGAGCTAATCCTACAGCGGTCTTATTCATCGGTTCCTCCTCAACGCTTAATCCTGCGATGTTACTTAGCGAAACTGTCACTCATTAGGTGTTTCAACTGGCACCAGCCCGCTCCCGCCATTCCGCAAGAAAACCTCCGCCTAGAACCTGTGGCCAATATCGAACAACAGCATATAGCCGTTCAAATCCAGTTCTATCCCGTCAAAGTCCACTTCTGATATCCAGATATACTTTGCTTCGAATCCTAGATACCAGGACGGGGCAACGTCGTAAGTTGCGCCGCCCAGGGCATGGATCCCATAAGCGGTCTCGGTCTCATCAAAGTTCGGAACAGAAGGTGCAAGGTAATAGACTTCCAAACGCGGGCGATAGATTCCTACCCCGCCGCCGCCGAAGACCTCCCACTTTCCGGTGCGGTGAATGAACTTCGGGGTCACAACGATGCCCGGTGCGGTCAGATCCCGGTCCGTAAACAGCAATTTAGCCTCGGAGGTTTCGCCACCCTCGGCGTGAAACATCCCCAAACCCCCTTCCAGCACAAACTTCGGACTGAAATAATGTCCATAGATGAGTTCGATGTTTCCGCTGCTCTCAAATTTTGCGTCATCTAAGTCACCGGTGGGGTTATAGAGCCCCAATTTAGCCACAAAATAATTGTCCGGGGTTTCCTGCCCCACCACCAAACCTGGTGACACCAGAAAAAGAAGGGATCCCAATACGATGACTGTTATTCGTGTCCGTTTCATATCTAGCCCCCCGTTTCGTTCAGCGTTGAAATGCACAACACTTAACCGCAACGCAGCGCAAAAAAGCAGCGCTAACAATTCGACTGTACGGACATAGTTATTGTCTTTTATGCATTAATTCATAGATTGGCGACTTTGTCATTGCGCTATATCAAACGCGACTATCCGTGAATTTACATTGCGTAAAATCAAATGCCATAACGTCCCCCAATATGATCTACACAACGTGTTTAGACGATCGATTCTTCGCTACGACAGCCAAACACCGTGATGGGCGCGCAGTGATTTCTCCTTCTTATAGAAAGAAAGCTGATTGAAAAAAGAGCGGCGAATAGTTTTCGGGTGAAGTGGTGTCCCGTAAGATAACCCGCAATCATCTGTCACTGAGCTGCATCGGCATGGCACAACATCATTGATGATCATCCGTGAATACGCCTTCGACGTGATGGCAGAATGATCCAAATCAATGACGTCGGTGCGATTGTGGGTTATAAGAAAATCGCCTGGGGTATTCCTGTGTTTGTAGCGAGTCCATAAGTTTTTCCTAACTATCTTCATAAGAAGTTGAATTGGGGAGGAGGTGGGTATGAAAAAACTACATATTAAGTTCGCCTGGTTTCTTGGCATGATCCTTCTGGTACCCGGCATCGCGCTGGCCCAAGGCTGGTATGTCGGCGTTGGCGCGGGTCAAACGAACATAGATTTTGTTC
>DEII01000053.1 GCA_002352385.1 Methylococcaceae bacterium UBA2778
CGCAAAAATAGCGACTCCCCGATGGCGTTATTTTCTGGAACAGATCAGTACCTTTCAGGAAGAGAGACAGGCGGTTCAGGGGTTTTATGAGTTATACGATATTTGGTCTGCCCTCGGATTTCGGCGTCAGTATCAATGGACACTGCCCGGGCGGGCCAGACAGTGGATCGTTCGCCGATGCCGGACATTGATTGAACCGCCGGTTCCTTGAGAGGTTTGTTATGAATATCGAATGCCACTTCCCTCTGGGCGTGCGTTTTTGGCGGTGGTGGTGCGAGCATGGATTGAAGAATCGATCGGGCGGTACGGTTGGAGGCAGTTTTTTGCTGCGCCGCTTGCGGCATCTGTATTCGATCCTGCCCGGAGATGGTGAATCCCGTGGGTATGTCCGGTTCGACGACGGCCGCGCACTTTTCGTCGATGTGCTGGATTTACGCACGTTTCAGATGGTGTTGCCCCAAATCGAGCGCGACCGAGATTTCAATGACCGGGTGCGGCCGGCAATGCGTCCACTTCGCGACATGCCTGGTGCTTGGTGAGTCTTCGTGCTGGAATGGTTTGCTGTTTTTTCTGGTGCCGAGGCTCGGCCTCGGCGCATTCGGCTTGGTGGCTCCGCCGCAGGCAATCGGAAAAAGTGGTCAATGGGTAGTCGAAACTCGTCAGAGTGGCCGTCCGGCGGTGAAACTGGGGCACGGCTGGTGCAGGGCGCTGGAGTAGGGCTCGGCGGCAGAAGCAACCAAAAGCATCGGTGTCGAAAGTAGGAAAATCGCTGTCTAATGATATTATCGACTCTTTCCATCGTTATTCCAACCTATCAGCGCGAGCAGGTCTTGCTGGAGACGTTGCATCAGCTGCTGCAGCTTCCTCACGCCGCCGATGAGCTCCTGGTCGTGGATCAAACGCCGCAGCACGAAACGGAAACCGAGTCTGCGCTAAAAGCGCTGCATGAGAAGGGAAAAATCGTCTGGATCAGAAAAACCGAACCTTCCATTCCACAGGCGATGAACAAAGGGCTGCTCAGGGCCAAGGGGATGGTCGTTCTGTTTCTGGATGATGACATCGAGGTGACCTCCGACCTGGTCAGGGAGCACTTGAAAGAGTACGAGAACGAGACGGTTCATGCGGTGGCGGGGCGGGTGGTGCAATCCTGGGAACGTCCTCTCAAGCCGGATGCGTCCAGTAATCCGAGCGGCCTGGAGGAGGACCCGGACGCCTTTTTGTTCAATTGCGGCAGGCGGCAGTGGGTGTGCCGCTTCATGGGCGGTAATGTTTCCATGAGGCGGGATCACGCCCTGGCCGTGGGCGGTTTCGACGAGAATTTTGTCCGCGTGGCCTACCGCTTCGAGGCCGAATTCGCGGACCGCTTCGTCGCCGCGGGCCACCGGATCGTGTTTCAACCCAAAGCGAGTATCCGTCACTTGCAGGCGCGGGCGGGCGGTACCCGCAGTTACGGCGAGCATCTGACCACGATCCGGCCGGGCCATGCAGTCGGACGCTATTACTATCTGCTGGCGACTGGAAACATCCCTGGGCGGGCGCGAAAGTTTTTTCTGTCGCCGCTTCTGGCGTTTACGACCCGTTTTCATCTGACCCACCCATGGTGGATTCCGGTGACCCTGGTGGCGGAATTGGGCGGCCTCTGCTGGGCTTTGAAGCTTTGGCTGTCCGGTCCAAAGCGAATCGACAGTGATAAAGGTGCAATGGCAAAATGATCCTTGCACTCTTCATGATCGTTCTGGCGGCGGGCGCGGCTCTCACTCTGTCCGACTGGCGCAAGGGGATGCTGTTTCTCATCGTCGTCGGTTTTTTGCAGGATCCTATGCGCAAGGTGTTTCCGGGACACCCAGTGCATCTTCAGGTGCTGGTGGTGGCTTTTCTGCTGCTGACCTTCTGGTCGGCCTTTCTGCGTGGCCGGAGGTTCCGGCTGTCGCTGCTGTGCGGGGGGGATCGGCGCTTGAAACAGGCCTGGCGCTGGTTCATACTGTTGATCGTGTTCCAGTTATTGCACACACTGATTCGCTACGGCAATCCTGTTCTCGCAGGGCTGGGGCTGATGACCTATCTGGCGCCGCTGGCGGCGATCTGGTTCGGCGTCAGCTATGCGCACAATGAACAGCAGGTCAGAAAGATCATCCATCTCTATCTCGCTCTGGCGATTCCGGCTGGCCTCACGATCTACCTGTCGTATTGGTTTGGCGATCGCTCTGTTCTGCTGCAATCGATCGGTGAACTGACAGACCGGCGACTGCTGATTTCCGATGTCGGTAGGGTTCTCTACTCCTATTCGGGGATTCTGCGCGTCGGCGAGATCGCAGCCTGGCATGCCGCGACAGCGATCATGCTGCTGGCGATTCTCGTGTCGCTGGACAAACGGCGCACCGTTCGCATGCTTGCGGCTATCGTTGCCGCTCTTTTGATCGGTGCCATTATTTTGACCGGCCGCCGCAAAATGCTGATGACCCTCGCCGTCTTCTTTGCAACCTATTCGTTTCTGTTGGTGGCCTACTGGAACAACGCCAAGAAGGTCGGCGCTCTGCTGCTGCTGTTGGGCATCGGCGCCGCCGGTTATTTGCAGCTGCAGGGTGATGATCAGGATCGCGCGCACTATGTCGCCCGGGGAACGACCGTCTTTGCAGACAGCGGCGGGCGCTTGGCGCTGGCATTCGATTTGCTGCGGTCGGCGGTCACTCGCGGCGGCGTGATCGGCAAGGGAGCCGGCGTCTCCGCTCAGGGATCGCAATATTTTGGCGGTGGCGTGAAGATCGTCGGCGGGGCTGCGGAAGCGGGCATGGGCAAGGTGGTTGTCGAGTTGGGCCTGATCGGCGCGCTTGTCGTTGTCTATCTGATCTGGTGTGTACTGGAACACTTTCGCGCTCTGTTCAGAAGTGTGCCGGTACGTTATGGTTCGGCGGTGATCTTCCTCAGTGGACTGACCGCTGTGCTCGTCGCCAATATCGCCACCTTTCTCGTTGCAAGCCAACTCTATGGCGACATGTTCATTGTGCTGATGGTTGGGTTCATGATCAGCTTTCTGTTCGCCTTTGAACGGATGACGCGGCAGCAGCAGGCATTCGAGACCTACCAGCGTCAGCGGATGATACAACGACACGATCGGGAGGCGTATGCGTCGTCCGGACATTGACCAGTTCTGCTTATAGTGGGGGTTTCTGATGCCGATGCGAGTTGCTGCCGTGAGTGCTCTGGTACGCCCTCTCTTGCCGATGCCTCGGTAGCGGTCGATCTGAGATGAGTAAACCATTTCGCTTCTGCGTGGTGACTACCCACCCGATTCAGTATATGGCGCCCTGGTTTCGCGCGCTGAGCCAGGATCCTGAGTTCGAGTTGGAGGTCATCTTCTTTCGTGAGCTGGACGCTGTCCAACAGGGTGCCGGCTTCAAGCAGGCGTTTTCGTGGGATATTCCATTGACTGACGGTTATGAGCACCGGACGTTGCATGTGGCCGCCGGTGTCTGGGGACTCCCGCGTCTGCTGGCGCGCCTGCGCAAGGCGATTCTTGCCCGGCCGCGGGACGCAGTGCTGGTGACCGGCTGGAACGAGCCCGGGCTGATCGCGGCTGCTCCGTTGATTCGCGCTTTGGCGCTGCCGCTGCTGCTGCGCGGCGATTCGAACAACCTTCACCAACGCGCTCGCTTCACATGTTTGTGCCATCGGTTATTCTTGTCTTTGGCATCAGCAATCGTTGTCGTCGGCAAGGCCAATCGGCGGTTTTATCTCGACAACGGTGTGTCGGTTATCCGCCTGTTTGACGGAGCCCACTTTGTCGAATCGGAGCGTATGTTGGCGATGGCCCGACGGCACGGCGCCAAGCGTGAACGTCTGCGGACCGAATTCGGTTTTCGTGACGAGGATTTTGTCTTCGTCTTCGTCGGCAAGCATGTTACTATCAAGCGTCCCATGCTGCTAGTCGAGGCGGCGACGTTGGCGCGGCGGCGTGGAGCACCGGCGGCACTGCTGTTTGCCGGTTCCGGCGAGTTGACGGGGGCGTTGCGGCAGCGGGCGCGCGAATTGGGTGTGCCGGCCCATTTTACCGGGTTTCTCAATCAGACCGAATTGTGGCGTGCCTATCTTCCGGCCGATGCCTTTGTGCTGCCGTCGGACTATGAATCCTGGGGACTGGTGATCAACGAGGCACTGCTGTTCGGCCTGCCGGTGATCGTCAGCGACCAGGTCGGCTGCGGCCCTGACCTGGTGATCGAAGGCGAGACGGGCTTTCTCTTTTCCGGTGGCGCTGAGGGGTTGGCGGATGTGATGACCCGATTGCTGCACGATCGTGATCGTGTCTGCAAGATGGGGGCGAGAGGGCGGCGATTGGTGTTGGAGAAATACTCGATGCCGGTCGCCATGGAGGGGTTGAAGGCGGCCTTGCGGGCGGTGTGTGGCCGAAGGCACGAGAAGTGACGTATTTTTTAGCTCAGAGGCGTTGGCACTAGTAAATATTCGGCCAACCCATATCCAACAAAATCATCTGGTTAGGTGTGCTCGGAACCGGCGGTCGAGCGGATAGAGCCATATATCTTTGATGGGAACACTCTGTTTGCCTGCCGGGCCGAGCTTTCCTCGCCCTTTGGTCTGGCCGACATGGCTCCAATTGGCGGCCTTGTAGCAGGTGCC
>DEII01000143.1 GCA_002352385.1 Methylococcaceae bacterium UBA2778
TATTTTCATTCAGGCACTAAATAGGCCCACTATTCGCCTCAAATGATCGAAAAATCTGGCTCAATCAGTCTTGCCTTCGCTACGATCGCTATTCTCGGACAGCCTCCTAGGGAAACGCGAGGTTCGGATTGTCGACTACGTGGATGGCCAAATCCCCTGCTCGCCAGAATGTTCGAAAGAAGACTTCGTGGTTATCGTTCGATGGGGTACGAAGAACACGATGGTCGGCCACTCTGTGTTTAATGCGCCGAAAATACCGTGCCTGTTGATCGGCACTATAAATCTATCGCGATTCAATACATCAAGCAGTGGTCGTTTTTCCAATACCTGTTATCATCCTTCCCCTTAATTTCCGGCACTGTTTAAGCCCGTGTCAGCACATTCAATTAGGACAACTATGCTATTGCTTTCGAAAAAGCAGGATTGGCTGGGAAACATTCGTGGGGATGTGCTCGCCGGCCTTGTCGTTGCTCTTGCTCTCATACCTGAAGCGATCGCTTTTTCGATCATTGCCGGGGTCGATCCTAAAGTCGGTCTTTATGCCTCATTCTGCATTGCCGTGATTACCGCCATCATCGGCGGCCGGCCCGGAATGATCAGTGCTGCGACCGGGGCGATGGCGCTGTTGATGGTTACATTGGTCAAAGAACACGGCTTGCAGTATTTGTTGGCCGCAACCCTGCTAACCGGTGTGCTGCAAATTGTTGCGGGTTACCTGAAGCTCGGCAGTTTGATGAGTTTCATATCTCGTTCGGTGGTCACCGGTTTCGTCAATGCGTTGGCGATCCTGATTTTTATGGCCCAGTTGCCGGAACTGACCGATGTCACTTGGCATGTTTATGCGGTGACAGCAGGCGGCCTGGCCATCATCTATCTATTTCCGTACATTCCTTTCATAGGTAAAACGGTTCCCTCGCCGCTGGTCTGCATTATCGTGTTGACAGTCATTGCCATCTATCTTGGTTTGGATATTCGCGCGGTCGGTGACATGGGTCAATTGCCGGATACGCTTCCGGTATTTCTCTGGCCGGAAGTGCCGTTCACGTTCGAAACCCTGAAAATTATCTTGCCTTATTCCGTGCCGCTGGCGGTGGTCGGCCTGCTGGAATCCTTGATGACGGCGACGATCATCGATGATCTGACCGATACCGGCAGCGACAAAAATCGTGAATGCAAAGGCCAAGGCATCGCCAACATCGGCGCCGGAATGCTGGGCGGCATGGCCGGCTGTGCCATGATCGGACAATCCATCATCAACATCAAATCGGGGGGGCGTGGGCGTTTGTCCACACTGCTCGCCGGTATCTTTTTGCTGTTGATGGTGGTATTTTTGGATGAGTGGATCAAGCAGATCCCTATGGCGGCGCTGGTTGCCGTGATGATCATGGTGTCGATCGGGACCTTCAGCTGGAGCTCCGTTCGTGATCTGAAAAGGCATCCTCTATCGACTAATATGATCATGCTCTCGACGGTTGTCGTGGTCGTCTGGACTCATAATCTGGCATTGGGGGTGTTGGTCGGCGTCTTGTTTGGAGCGCTCTTCTTTGCCAACAAAATCAGCCATCTTATGTATGTGGAATCCGAGCTGAATGAAGAGAATGACACCCGTATCTATACTGTTCACGGGCAGATCTTCTTTAACTCGGCCGACCGTTTTGTCGCTTACTTCGATTTCAAAGAGGCGGTCGACAAAGTGATCATCGATTTGACGCATGCCCATTTCTGGGATATTTCCGCCGTTGCGGCTCTTGACAAAGTCGTCCTAAAATTCCGAAGAGAGGGGGCAGATGTCGAAGTGATCGGTCTGAACGAAGCCAGTGCGACCATCATCGATCGTTTTGGCGTACACGATAAATCGGAAGAGATCGAAAAAATGTTGGGAGGCCACTGATGGACAATCGACAAGCCAACGTACTCGCCTGCATCGATGGTGCGACGCTCACCGAAGCCGTTTGCGACCATGCCGCTTGGATTGCCCTTCGGCTAGCGGCGCCGTTGAAGCTATTGCATACCATTGATCACCATCATGAGACCGCCGCTCGGGTCGACCTGTCCGGCAACATCGGCTTGGGCAGTCAGGAGGATTTGCTGGAAGAAATTACCACGCTGGAGCAGCAACAGAGCAAGTTGAAGCTGAAACAAGGGAAGCTGTTACTGCAAGCCGCGAAAGGGCGCGTGAAAGAAGCGGGCGTCTCCGAGCCGATCTGCTGTCAACTTCACGGCGGCCTGATCGCATCTTTGATCGAGCTGGAAGAGAGTATTCGGATACTGGTTATCGGCTTGCGGGGGCAAGTGCATGACAATCAACCCAAACAGATAGGTGCGAAACTGGAAGCCATCATCCGATCTCTGCACCGACCTATTCTGATCGTCAACGAAGCTTTCAAAGAGCCGAAGCGAATTATGATCGCTTATGACGGCAGCAAGGCGGTCGACAAAGCGGTTGAGATGGTCGCCGCAAGCCCTTTATTCAAGGGACTGACCTGTCACCTGGTCTGTGTCAATGATGACGAGGCGACAGCGGCTAAGTTGCTGGAAAGGGCGGCTGAAAAATTCTCCGCAGTGGACGACATCGAGCTCATCACCATCAAGGTGAAGGGCAAAGCAAAGGAGGCGTTGTGTAAGTATCAACAGCAGCATGATATCAATCTGACCGTCATGGGGGCGTTCAGCCACACCCGTTTGCACGATATGCTGCTGGGCAGCTTTACCCACAAAATGCTGGTCAACAGCAACAAGCCATTGCTGTTGTTGAGATAGTGAGGTGGTCTAAGAGCGGCGGGCGGGTTTGACGGGGTCGCTTCTTGCAATACAACGCATAAGCATCATGGCTTACAAGCCCTGTCGTTGCGGAGCGTATTTTTTGATCTCAGGAGTCTGCAAATGCCTTGACTGCCCGACTCACTGTCGAATAATGAACGCCGAACTGTTGAGCGATCCCTTTCATCGTATAAGCCCCGGAAAGATAGGCCTTGGCCATGCCTTCTTTGCGATCGGCAAAGCCGCTTACATACTCTTTCAAGGATTTGGCAAGCAGGCGGCGTTGCGCTCTGGGGATTTCGTCAAGGCGTGCCTTGTGCGCAATCGAATTTTTCAGCCCATCCGCAAACTGGTCGCTGCCCAAATAAATCGGATTCTTTAGCTTCTCCCATACACTGGGCAAGCCAACTCCCGCCCGCACAAAGTCGATGTACCCGCCAATGGCAATGTCGCGCTGCTGTCCGAACCGGCCCAGCAACCAATCTCTTGCCAGCCAGGTGGGGCGTGTGGCTTCGCCGATCATCGCAGGAAAGCTGCTCCATGGCCAGTCCCGGACATCCTCGACGATCCTGGCACGCACCGGATTCAACACCACATAACGGGCCAACTCCAAAAGATAATGCTCTTTTTCGACCAGTATGCTTTTGTAGCGACCTTGGAATACATGCCCGATCCGCCCATGGTGTCGATTGAACCATTGTGTGTATACGCCGTTCAGGTGCCTCATCCCTTTGGAAAGGTTGCCATCAACCGTTTCCACCACAATATGATAGTGATTGTTCATCAGGCAGTAAGCATGGCAAATCCAATTGAAGCGCTTGCACGCCGCGGCGAAAATGTTAATCCAGGCGCGTCGATCCTCATCCGTCAAATAAATATCCTCGCGGCGGTCACCGCGCGACGTGACGTGATATAAGCCGCCTGCAAGTTCGATTCTCAAGGGTCGTGCCATGGTTGAAGTTTAGCATATTTTTGAGAGATAGCAAGACCTGACCCCTTTTGTGTGACCCCTTTTGTGACCTGAGCAATGGGGCAGGCGCTGAAAGGCGGCTCTCTGCGCAAGCAGCGATCTCGATGGTTTGCCAAAATGCCCCTTTCTCGGGATTGTTCAAACAAAAGCGGGGATCGGTTTAGGTGCTAAAATCTATAGGATAGTGCTTCGCGAGGAACAGTGCGATTGGCGCGACGCATCGCCTTCCATTAATCTAAGGTATTAGCCGGGAGGGCTATCATGTCAGAGCATAATGCTTATTCAACACCGCAGGCTGATCGTACACTGGCCGGCGACCAGGCTGGACCGGAATTGACCGGCCCGCATTCGGTTCCCGCCGAACGGGGGGCGGCCTGGATATTCGAAGGTTTCGACTATTTCAAAGCCAATCCTTTGGGCTGGATCGGAGCGCTGGTTGTCTTGTTTGTGATCAGTGCAATGGTATCGTTGATTCCTCTCGGCAGTTTCGCGTTCAACATAGTCAGCCCGGTTTTCACCGCTGGTCTTATGTTGGGATGCCACCAGTATCGGGAGGGCGGCGTTTTCAGCTTCAACCATCTGTTTGCCGGATTTTCCGACAATGTCAAGCAGCTCCTGCTGGTCGGCGCCATTGTGTTGGGATTCAGCCTGCTGATCGCTGTTGTGGTCGTCGCCGTGGCGGCGTTTACCGTCGTCGATTTTTCCGAGCTGATTTCGGGACAGATCCCGGAACGGATGTTTTCCGATCCGGCGGGGATGTTTCTGCCTTTTATGACGATTTTATTCATTATCGTGGCCTTGTCTGCACCCTTGATCATGGCGCTCTGGTTTGCGCCCGCATTGGTCGTGTTGAACCGGCTCAGCGCTGTGGAGGCGATGCGGTTGAGTTTTCAAGGCTGTTTGATCAACATTGTGCCGTTCCTGTTTTACGGCATCGTCGCGCTGGTTGTATTGTTCATTTCAATGATTCCGTTCGGGCTGGGCCTGCTGATCACGGCCCCGATGATGACGGCAAGCATTTATATTGGTTATCGCGACATTTTTACCGGCTGAGTCGGATAACTTTTCTTTCGATTAAGCCGCTTCATGCTTCAATTCATGCGGAGCCCGACATTGTTGAGAAATGGCTGAGTCGGCTTATGTGATGCAGAATTCGTTGGCTTCAGCCGCCTCTCTCCGCAGGTGGTCGAACTGAATCTCCTCTGAATGAAAGCCGCGTTATCCTCTCTTGAATCGATGGATCAGCCGGCGCTGTTTCTTGTTGGGCCTTCCGCTATCCTGGTGGAACAAGGTCTTCTCTTCCCGGCGGCGGGCGACTTCGGCTCGTCGTTGTGCATGACTTTCCGGCGTTTCCTCGTATAACAAAGCCGCTTCTTTTGCCGGACGTCGCTGCGGGTTGATGCCGGTGACGTGAATGTCCCAGCTGTATTGGTCTTTCGTGATATGCAGCCTGCTGCCGACTTTGACCTCCTTGCCCGGCTTGGTTCTTTGTCCGTTCAAATGAACTTTGCCGCCGTTGATGGCTTCGGCAGCCAATTGACGGGTCTTGAAAAAACGTGCCGCCCACAACCATTTGTCCAGGCGGAATGAATCTGGTTGGTTCATTCGCTGACCGCCATGGAAAGCGA
>DEII01000057.1 GCA_002352385.1 Methylococcaceae bacterium UBA2778
CACTTTTTAGTGCGATTGCCCTGTGTTTTCATCGTGCGTTGCTCATATTTTTTCAACTTGAGTTAAAATAACACGTTTTGTCGGATTTTTGATAGTGGAGCAGAATGGGAAGCGAACTCGTCACCGAATTGAAAGAGCTGTTGATCGAAGGACTTCATCTGGAAGAGATCGAGCCGTCGGATATCGATGCGGAGAGTCCGCTGTTTGGTGATGGGCTCGGTCTCGATTCGATCGATGCGCTCGAGATCGCCGTGATGCTGGACAGAAAATATGGCGTTCGCATCGTCTCGGGCGATGATCGCAACCGGCAGATATTCGCATCCCTGAATGCGCTCGCTGAGTTTGTTGCTGAAAAACGCACTCGGTAGCTCTGTGGCCTCGATCGGTCGGTCGGCGTATCGCCGCCAACTGTTCAGCCAATGGTTTCTCGACGGCACAGCGCCCATTCGCCGCATTTGGTTTCTCGCCCTGTTCTGGTCAGTGCCTTGGTCGGGCTACGCGGACGAATCGCTGCCGTCCGTGATGGTGCGCATGACGCCGCACGGCGTCGTGCAGTTCAGCTATCAGGAAAGCCGTACGATGGATCTGCTGGCCGAGCCCTGGCATGGAAACGGTGTGCTGTATGCCGACCCGCCCGATCGAATGGTCAAGCTCCAGGTTCAGCCCGCGCGGATCGTGATGGCGGTCGATGGTAACCGCATGTGGTATTACGATTCGGTACGCCAGGTGCGGCACAGCGCTCCGATTCGCAAAGATGACGAACGCTCGACCCTGATCAATGTTATGCAGACCCTGCTGAATGGCGATCTTGTTGGTTTGCAGGACGACTTTCGGATCGAGTTCTCGGCAACGGCGGACAACTGGCTTTTGAAGCTTGCGCCCAGCTCGACCGAGGCGCCGAAGGGAGGGTCGTTCGTGCTCGTGAGCGGTCCGGTCGGCGGGACAGCCAAACGGATTGTCTTGCAGCATGCCGACGGCGATCGCAGCGAATTGCTGCTGACGAAAATCGCCGACAGTGAGCGGCTGGCTGACACCATCGACCTGTTGCTCGAGGAGGCCGAAGGGAAATGAGAGTTGGTCTGAATGTGATCGTTGTCTGTATGTCTGGCCTGCCTGAAAAGTGATGCAAATCACGCGAAACAGAGGAGAGGATCGGATACAATGAGGCCCATGAGAGAAACAGATGAACGGGTGATGGGCGGCAATGAAGAGTAAGACGGGCGATGCGGTCGACAGCCTCTCCTGCATACGGGATTTCATTCGCTGGGGCGTTTCGCGGTTTACTGACGAGTCGCTCTTTTTCGGGCACGGGACCGACAATGCGCTCGATGAGGCGTTGTTTCTAGTTCTGAACAGCCTGCATTTGCCCTACGATCTGCCGGCGGACTATTTTTCCTCCGTCCTGACCCAAGAGGAACGCAAGCGCGTGACGGGCATGATCGAACGCAGAATTTCGGAGCGCAAACCGGCCGCCTATCTAACCCGCGAAGCCCTGTTTGCCGGCTTGCCCTTTTACGTGGATGAGCGGGTGCTCGTGCCGCGTTCGCCGATTGCCGAATTGATCAAGCAGCGCTTCGAACCATGGCTGGAACCGGGGCAGGTCGAGCGGATGCTCGATCTGTGCACCGGCAGCGGCTGCATCGCGATCGCTTGCGCCTATGCATTTCCCGGCGCCGAGGTCGATGCGGTCGATATTTCTGCCGACGCACTCGAAGTAGCTGAAGTCAATGTCAGGAAACACGGTCTTGCCGATCGCGTGCATCTGCTGCAATCGGATCTGTTCGGCCAGCTTGGCGAGCAGCGCTATGACCTGATCGTCAGCAACCCCCCCTATGTCAGCGCAGAGGAGTTGGAGCAGCTGCCGGACGAATACCGCTTCGAGCCCAGAGTGGGGCTGCATGGGGGTGAGTCCGGTCTCGATTGTGTGCAGCGCATCCTGGAAGGGGCGGCGCGGCATTTGGCGGACACGGGTATTTTGATCGTCGAGGTGGGAAGCAGTGCCGAGACGCTGCAAAACCTCTACCCTTATGTGCCGTTCTATTGGCTGGAGTTCGAACACGGCGGCGATGGCGTGTTTCTGCTGACCGCGGAGCAGGTCAAGGTCTTTCATCAGGACGGGCGGTAAAGTGGAACGAGCAGCGTGGCAAACTGGAAGATCGAACAATGTCTGGTAATACCATAGGCAAACTGTTTGCAGTGACTTCGTTCGGTGAAAGCCACGGCCCGGCGATCGGCTGCATCGTCGATGGCTGCCCGCCCGGGCTGGCTCTGTGCGAAGCCGACATGCAGAAGGATCTCGAGCGGCGGCGGCCGGGAAAGTCTCGTCATACCACGCAGCGTCGGGAGCCCGATCAGGTGAAAATACTCTCCGGCGTGTTCGAGGGCAAGACCACCGGGTCGCCGATCGGACTGCTCATCGAGAACACCGATCAGCGTTCCAAGGACTACTCCAACATCGCCGACCGCTTTCGTCCGGGACATGCCGATTACACCTACCAGCAAAAGTACGGTTTTCGCGATTATCGGGGGGGCGGTCGCTCGTCTGCCCGAGAGACCGCGATGCGGGTGGCGGCCGGCGCCATTGCCAAGAAATATCTGAAGGAGCGCGCCGGTGTTCTGATCCGCGGCTATCTGGGGCAGCTGGGGCCTATCGTCATCGATCGCGTCAGCTGGGACGAGGTCGAGGAGAATCCTTTTTTCTGCCCTGACCCTGACAGGGTCGGCGAACTGGAAGCCTATATGGATGCGCTGCGCAAAGAGGGTGATTCGATCGGCGCCCGGGTCAATGTAGTGGCGACCGGCGTGCCGCCCGGTCTCGGCGAGCCTGTGTTCGACCGTCTCGATGCCGACCTGGCCCATGCGCTGATGAGCATCAATGCGGTGAAGGGCGTCGAAATCGGCGGCGGCTTCGGCTGCATCGAAAGCAAAGGCACCGAGTTTCGTGATGAACTGACGCCGCAGGGATTTCAAAGCAACCATGCCGGCGGCATTCTCGGGGGGATTTCCAGCGGTCAGGCGATTGTCGCCAGCATCGCCTTGAAGCCGACATCCAGCCTGCGCCTGCCGGGCGCCAGCGTCAATCTAAAGGGCGAGCCGGTGGAAGTCGTGACCACAGGTCGCCACGATCCCTGCGTCGGCATTCGCGCCACCCCGATCGCCGAAGCGATGACGGCCATCGTACTGCTCGATCACTATCTGCGTCACCGGGCGCAGAATCTGGATGTCCATTCCGAACTGAAGCCGATTCCCGCCGGCCGCGAGTGATTGGTGCGCATGGCGCACCCTACGCTTCGCGTCGCCGTGAAGGTTGACCGTAGGGTGCGCTGTGCGCACCATTTCGAGCTTTGTTATATTGTGTCGAACTTTGCGCGTCATCCCGACCGACCCGCGAAGCGTCGATCGGGGCGACGGCACAAGCTCGACTATAGCCGGTCGAAATGGATTTTAATCCTCATCTTCTTTGTTGCCGACGAACCATCCAACAACCACTAATATCCCGGAAATGGAAAAACTGATAATAAGGATATTCATACCGGTCGACACGTAGCCCTGGTAGACCTGATCCGCACTGAGCAGTAATCCGCTGAGTCCGATCACTATGGGCAGTATCCAATAAGGATGCATGTTATCACCTCCCCCTTGCGTTTGCTTGGTTATAGTTATGATCGCGGGATAAGTATGCACCAGTTTGGTTCTTGGATCAAAACCCATCTCGATGGTGGATCAGCCTTCCGTCATCGTTATGGAACCGCTATTCCGTTATGTCCAGGTCGGGCTAATCCTCTCGTTAATTTATAGTCACGCCTCTTTCCGGCGGATCTGTTCCCCGCGGTTGTCGGGAAAGCTTAACGCCGCAACGCCGTAAAGCGCCAAAGCGAGGAGAACCAGCGCGTTGAACCCGAACTGAATGGCGAACAGGGTGGCGAGTATCGCGCTGACCACCGAGGCACAGCCGTTGATGCCCCAGGCCCAGGGAATCAGCGACGGCGCTTGCCGGCCGAGCACGGAGAGGGCGAGCGGGAAAGGTATGCCCATGAAAAAGCCCACAGGTGCGACGAGAACGATGGCAATCGCTATGCGGACGCGGTCCGGCAGACCCATCGATGCCTGAAACAGCGGCCCAAGCGATACGAGATAAATCAGGCTGATGCCAGTGAGGCCGAGGACGGCTCCGATCAGTGTCCGATGATTGCCGAGGATGGTTTGCAGACGCTGCGAATAGGCGCTGCCGAGGCCTGAAAAAATCAGCAGGGCGCTCAGCACGATGGTGAGGGCGTACAGCGGATGATGCAGAAACAGGATGAATTTCTGGATAAAAGCGATTTCGATAAAGAGAAAGGCCAGCCCGAGCGCCATAAAATAGACGAAGACGCGCCACCGACTGACAGCTTGTCGGGATTCCCCCGCTCGGCTGCGGATAAACCACAATGGCAGAAGGATCAGAATGATGCTGGCAAGTATCGCCTGCGCCAGCGTTGCGATCAGCACCAGGTAACCGCTTTCCAGCAGAGACGTGCCGCCCTGGCCGCGCAATGCCAGAATTTCCGCTAGGGCCTCCCATTTGAAAAAGTGAGAAAAATAGGGACGGTCGTCCGTGGCCGGTTGCAGGTTGAATTTGTACTGTTGCAGAAAATCGGCGGCCCGGTTGCCGGCCAACAACGCTTGGGCGGCCCGGTAGAAATAGGGCCGCTGCATCCTGTTGAAGCGATTGACCTCGGTTTCCTCGATGCCTGGATAATAGGCGGTGTCGAAGCTGCGTTCGCGGCTGAATTTTTTCAGCGCCGCGATCTCTTTATTGGTAAAGCTCCCGTTCTTGACGATCAGCGTGCCGGTCTGCCAACCGCGGATCAACGCCAGCTGCCGTTCCGGGTGATCGAGACCCGAACGCTTCAGCGCAGCCACCGCTGTGGCGAACAGTTTCAGGTTGTCCCTCGGCGGCATTCCGATCCAACGGGTCATCGCCAGATAGCCGTCGGGGTTCAGGTGTCGAAGATAGGTTTGCAGCGCTTCCACCGTATAAAGATAGTTTTCGCTCAAGGCGTATAACCCGGCCGAGGAGGCGCCGAACGAATCGAGCAATGCCATCTGAATGAGGTCATAGCGCCGGGCGCTGCCCGCCAGGAAGCCGCGAGCGTCCTTGACATGCACCCAGGTGCGCTCGTCATGATAAATGTTGCCTGCAAATTCGGCATAGCTGCGTTGAATCAGCCGAACGATCTGTGGATTGAGCTCCACCGCGTCGATGCTTCGGGCTTGATGATAGCGTGCCTGCAGCACCTCGGCCCCGGGACCGGCGCCAAGGATCAGCACATCCCCGGCGGGATGCAGATGATAGGGCAGGGCCGACGTCATCATGTCGAGATAGGCGAGTTCGGAGCGATCGCCTTGCCAGCGAGTGATCACGGTCATGCCGTCCGCGTCGGTGAAGAGGCCGAGCTGCGCCGGCGGCTCCGACACGGCATTCAGGCTCAGGCCGGGCGCATGCCTCAAAGGCGTCACGGGGCTTGCTACGATGCTGACCAGTCCCAGCGGGCTGGAGTGTTGTTCGATGATGCGGGCGCCGGGGACGCGCAGAGTCTGACTCAGCCCCTTATAAGGGGAGATCGCCGGATCGGTCCAGCTGTGGGGGAGCAGCAGCGGCAGGCCCGCCGCCACGATCAATGGAGCGAGCCACCTGCGCGGTTTCAGGCGCAGTGCCAAACAGCCCAGTGCTGCTGCGCCGATGCCGAGCAGGGCGATGATTCGCAGCGCGGTATCGGGGAACACGCCGAACAGCAGAAGCACGACGCCGATGCTGCCGAGCCCGGCGCCCATCAGATCGGCCGCATAAATTCGTCCGATCTGTTTGGTGTAGTGAGCGAGCGCCAGTCCGATGCCGTTGGCCGCAAAAAAGAACGGCAGCACCAAAAGCAGATAGACAAGCAGCAGATTCAGCCATTGCCCCGGGTTCCACAGCAGTTCCTGCGGGTTGAACGGGATGCGTTGAGCAATCCCGTAGCAGAGGATGGCGGAGAGGCCGAACAGGGTCAGGTGGAGAGGGTAGGCGAAGCGGAAGCGCATCCAGCGTTTTCCCCATCCCAGCGCCAGAAAGGTCCCGCTGGCGCCATAGCCGAGCAGGGTCAGGCTGATGATCATATAGGCGAAATGGTGCCACTGAATGATCGAAAACAGACGCATCAGCAGGATTTCATAAGCCAATGCGGCGCCCGACACCAGCGCAATCGAATACCGCAGCGTCCTGTCGGAGTGATCTGTCACGCTGGTTGTTTTGGGGCTGTCGACGGTTCAGTGGGTTCCGGTCAAAGGCACGAACCGGACCGGCATGATCTGTTGGGTGATCGACCGTTCATCCTGGTCTTTGGTGATCAGCACCAGTTGCTGGGCCAGGAATCGGCTGCCGACCGGAATGATCATGCGTCCGCCGGGCTTGAGCTGCTTCAGCAGCGGCGGCGGAATATGGCTGGATGCGGCGGTCACGATAATCGCATCGAACGGGGCCTGCTCTTCCCAGCCGTAATAACCGTCGCCGACCCGGGTCTGCACATTGGCATACTCCAGCCGCTGCAGCCGCTTACCGGCCTGAACACCCAGCGGTTCGATGATTTCGACGCTGTAGACGCGATCGACCAATTCGGCAAGGATCGCCGCCTGATAAGCGGAGCCGGTCCCGACCTCCAGCACGCGGTCATCGGCGTCGAGCTTCAGCAGATCGGTCATGATGGCGACGATATAGGGCTGCGAGATGGTTTGTCCGTAGCCAATCGGCAGCGGCCGGTTTTCGTAGGCGGCGGATAACTGCTCCTGCGGAACGAATTCATGCCTCGGTACTTTGCGCATCGCATCCAGTACCCGCGGATTCAACTGCTCCTTGTCCAGATAGAGACTGGTGGCGCGCACGTCGGCTTCGATGGCGCGGACCAACTGCTCGCGGGCCTGCCGATATTGATCGGCTTCCTGGGCGGCGGCGACAAACGCGAAAAGAATGGCCAAAAGAAGGGGCATCGTTGCTTGGAGCAGGATCTTGGATTTCATGGCGAGCGCTCGTCGTGCATGGCATGGAGTTGTTGTGCAATATCTTCGACAACGGTATCGACCGCTCTGTTCCGATCGGTGTCGATGGAGATGACATCGGTCTGTTCCGGTTCCTCCAACGGATCGTGGTTGTCGATCTGGTGGTCGAGTACGGCGAGGCCCGCTTCCGACGGGTCGCTCTGCTCTTGCTGCCGCTTCACGATCCGCTCGCGCAGCGTGGCGACAGGTGCTCGGACATTGAGAATGGCGAATGCGGCGCCGTGGTGCCGAGCTAGCCGTTGGCAGGCGGCCCGGTCCCGCCTCTTCAGAAAAGCGGCATCGATGATCACCGGCAGCCGCTCGTCCAGCAGTTGCGCGGCTGTGTCACGCAGATGGCGGTATGTGATTTCGCCCATCTCGCGCCGGTAAATGCCGCTGTGGATGCCGGAGCCGGTCCGTGCCTGCGGTCCATAGCCGGCAAGCCGTTTTCGCTCGATGTCGGAACGGAGTCTGACGGCGCCGAGCCGTTCGGCCAGTCGGCCGGCCAGCAGCGATTTGCCGCTGCCGGAAAAACCGTGGGTGATGATCAGCAGCGGTCGGTCGGATCGGGCTGCCAGCGTGTAAGCATGCGCCAAGCTGACATACTGTCGGAACTGGTCGGTGAGCGGCGATTCGTTCCGTTGTGACGGGGCCATCTGTGCCAGTTTGAGCATGGTGACGGTGGCCCGTACCATCGCCCGATACACGAGAAAGTAGCGCAGCAATCGCAGCCCTGCATAGTCGCCGGTGATTTCCAGGTAGCGGTTCAGCAGCCGCCAGGCCAGCGAACGGCGTCGTTTGGCCTCCAGATCCATCACCACGAACGCGACCTCGCTGATGACGTCGATCCAGCGGAAAGCTTCATTGAATTCGATGCAGTCGAACGGCGTGGGTCGGCCGTCGAGCAGCACGATGTTGTCGAGGTGCAGGTCGCCGTGGCATTCGCGGATGAATCCATCCGTTTTGCGCTGCTGCATCGTCTTCCGGCAACGATCGAATTCGCTGCGGCACCAATCGCTCATCGCCTCGATACGCCCTTGTAGTCTGATCGGGGCCATGGCCGGGGTCAGGTCTTGAAAAATGGCTAAAACTTTCCGGAAGTTGTTTTCGACGGTCGCCTGGCCCTCGTCCGGCAGCCCGTGGCTGTCGTTAGCCGTCGCGGCGTCGATGCGGGAATGGAATGAAGCGATCGTTTCCGCCAGCCGGTCGATCTGTTCCGGCGTCAGCCGGTCCTGTTCGGCCAGGTGTGCCAGCAGCGCCTCGTCCCGGAACTGTTTCATCTTGACGGCATATTCGATCGGCCGGCCTTCGCCTCTCATCCTGGGGTGTTCGGGGCTGCCGGTGATGGCGACGACCTCGAGATAGAGCTGCGGAGCCAGGCGGCGGTTGAGGCGAAGCTCTTCATGGCAAAAGAAACGTCGTTTTTCCAGGGAGGAAAAGTCCAGAAACCCCATATCGACCGGTTTTTTGATTTTATAAACATACTCTCCGGTCAGCAAAACCCAGGAGATATGGGTCTCGATGACCTTTATCGATTGGACCGGATGGTCGAAAACAGCCGGATTTTGAAGGACGTTTAGAAGCCGGGTGTCGGTCTTGGAGTTTGTCATCGCATTTCGTGTTCTATCAGGCCAGGCGTGCGATGTTTCATTCGGTTTTCGTAACCGTTCACGGTTGCCGGTTGTCAAGCCCCGGCTCCATGTCCGTGATGGGCTCGGGGCCGGTCCCGGTCAGCCCGATATGCAGCCGGCCATCGACGACAGACAACGTGCGTTGGCCGCGCAGCATCGCCAGCAGTTCTTTGCCGACGATATGGTAGCGCCAGCCGTGCCGCATTCTGTTTTGATCGTTTCCCGTCACCAGTTGTTCCAGGTCCTTTTTCGAGACTAGCAGCGAAGGGTTGAGGGAATGCTGTGCGGCACGCAGGCGAACGACAGCGTTCAAGGCATCCATCAGCGCTTCCTGCTCTGGCGTCTTGCGTGTCGGTTTGGCGCTCTTTTCGTTCTTGGCGGGCGGCCGCCGTGCGGCTTCGGCAATCAGTGCGCAGAGCTCTTTTTGGTACCGGCGCATCGTGCGCTCCGGGACGCCGCGGGTGGTTTTCAATGTTTCCGGATCTTTTGGCTGCAACCGGGCGAGATCGATCATGGTGTCGTCTTTCATCAGCCAATTGCGTGGACGGTCTTCCCGCTTCGCGGTCTCCTCGCGCCACTGCGCCAGCGCCTGCAGAACAGAGAGTCTACCACCTGACAGGGAATGGGCCGCCCGTATGCGCCGCCACGCATCTTCGGGACGGTTCTGATACAGGGCCGGATCCGTGAGAGCGTCAAACTCCTCCTGCAGCCAATCCAGTCGTTCCAGGGCGACCAGCTGCTCGTGCATTGCCTGATAAGCCTGGCTGAGATAAATGACATCATCGGCTGCATAGTGCAGCTGATCCTCGGACAATGGGCGGCGCGTCCAGTCGGTGCGCGTATGGGCTTTGTTGAGGGTGACGCCGAGCATTTCGGAGACCAGCGTCGCATAACCGACCTGCTCGGAAAAACCGAGCAGCGGTGCGGCGATCTGAGTGTCGAACACGGGGCCGGGCAATTCACCGCGCAGGTTATAGAAGATTTCAAGATCCTGCCGTCCCGAATGGAAGACTTTCATGATCGATCTGTCGTAAAGGATCTCGAACAGCGAGTCCAGGTTCTCCAATACCAGCGGGTCGATGCAGGCGACAAGATTGGCGGTGGCGATTTGCAGCAGGCAGAATTTCGGATAATAGGTTCGTTCGCGCAGGAATTCGGTGTCCAGCACGAGCCATTGTGAGCCCGCCAGTTGATCGGACAACGCCTTCAGCTTGTCGGGTGTATCGATGTATCGTGGTTGAGTGGATGCATTCATGTTGTCGGGGGGCGATTGAAGTCGGGAGTCGGGGTCAGAAGTCAGGAGGTAGTATGGGTTCGATCGATGCCGTGGCCAGCGCGCCTCTACTCTTCTGACTGTTGAATAGTGGACTTATGAATAGCCGATTGCCAACTCCATGGTGTCATCCGGTCGCCACGGCCTGGTCTGAGACGAAGGGGTTGGTGCGGCGCTCCTCACCGAACGTGGACATCGGTCCGTGGCCGGGAATGAAACGGACATCATCCCCCAGCGGCCACAGCTTCTCGCGTATCGATCGAATCAAGGTCGCATGATCTCCGCGGGGAAAGTCGGTGCGGCCGATCGAACCCCTGAACAGTACATCCCCGACGATGGCCAGCCGCTCCGGCGGGTGGAAGAAGACGATATGGCCGGGCGTATGGCCCGGGCAGTGCAGAACATCGAGCGTTATGTTTCCGAAGGTCACGCGGTCGCCCTGTTCCAGCCAGCGGGTTGGCACGAAACCATCTACGGGCGGCATGCCGAACATTCGGCTCTGTTCGGGCAGCGCATCGATCCAGAATTGATCGTCCCGGTGCGGCCCTTCGATCGGGAGGTCGAACTGCGAAGCCAACTCGGCGGCGCCGCCGGCGTGGTCGAGGTGGGCATGGGTGAGCAGAATCTTTTCCAGTTCGACCGGCACCTGTGCCGCAGCGGCCAGAATTCGGTCCACTTCGCCGCCCGGATCGACAACGGCGGCCCGCCGGGTCTGCTCGCACCACAACAGCGTACAGTTTTGTTGAAACGGTGTGACTGGGATGATGGTGAAATTCATGGCTGGTTGAGTGCAAAATCGTGGGCAGGGAAAGACATGATCATGGAGCCGCAAAAACCTCTCTGCGGATTTTACGCATCCGATGGGTTTCCGCTGCCTCTCCACCACTCCTAATATGCGGCTTGGGAGTCTAAACGCAATACCCATGAATGAACGATGCGTCGCCTTAAATCAACATACCTATTGCGCCATTGTGTTACGCGCAATGGTGCGCACGGCGCTCGAATTCGTTCATGGGTATTGGACCTGAACGATTACATTATGACATGATCGTAGGTAACGCGTTAATCAGAAAAAAGTTGTGACCTGATTGTCGAATCCGTGTCGACCGCCGTTCGGCTTTTTATGCGATACAGGCGTTGCAGCTATTCGACGCTCGAACCCTGCGAAATGTGATAGCATTTAGTCACTGTCCGGCCGCGGAGTACTCGGAACGTGTGTGATCGAGTTCGAATGAGGAGTCAATTATGTGGGAAGTTCAACTGTTAACGGCTACACAGGCCATCGAGAAGACGATGGCGGTCGCGCTGTATCGTTTTTCAATCTGTCTCGGCATTGCGCTCGCCTTTGTGTTTGCAACATTGGCGGGCGCGGGAATGGGGTTTGCCGTCGGTTCGTTGAGCAGCAGCCTTTCGGGATTTGGACAGGTTGGCGGACTGGTCGGTTTCATTGCGTGCGGTGTCATCATCTATTGGGCGCGGGGCCGCCTGCTGTTTTCGGTAAGATGCCCGCAAATCGCTGCGGCGGTCGAGCAAATGGAAGGGCGGCTTATGCCGAGGGGGGCGAAACAGATCGCGGCTGCCACGAGCTTGGTACGACGACGTTTCCAGGATGTTTCGCTTTTGGCGGGGCTCGATCGACAGATCAAGTCCGTGTTGGCGGACCTGCTTCACGCAACACCGCAGGTGAGCGGCTGGATGCCGTCAATAGCGCATTTGCCGACCGCCAGGCTCCTCAACGCTCTGGTTGCACGTCCTGTGGCCTATACCGATGCGGTGATTCTCGCCTTTCAGCTGCGGGAAGAGGAGCAGAATATCTGGCGGTCCGGTCAGACAGCGCTGGTGCTGTATGCGCAGCATTTCAAAGTCCTATTGAAAAATGCATTGATTCTGTATGCGTTGATGTATGCGGCATTGATCGCAGTCTTCTTTCTCATGCTCGAGCCGGTGGGCTGGGTGGATGAAGCGTTGCCCGAATCGATGGGATGGTGGCGGTATCTGTTCGCTCTGGTCCTGGCCTGGATCATAAAAGCCGGTTTTTTTGAGCCGATCGCAGAAATTTCGATGACGCAGCTCTATTTCGATCTTATCAAGGGGCAGGAATCTTCGCCGGAATCTGAGGAAAAACTGAGCCGACTGTCGCCGTCTTTCCAGGCGATCAAAGAACGAGCTCCGATTGATCTGCCTGAATCCCCGCCCGAGGGTGCGGAGTCCGATCCGAACGCAGAATCTGCTCAGGAGGGAGAATCCCGGCAGGAGGATTGATTCCTGAGAAGGCGGAAACAATGTCGGGCGGAACGCGAAGCGGTTCCGCCACGGGGGATCTGGGATCTGGGATCCGGGATCAGGAATCAGAGTGGATGAGCCTATTTTTTGATTACCGTTTCCTGATCCCGGATTCCTATCTTCAGC
>DEII01000103.1:0-2475 GCA_002352385.1 Methylococcaceae bacterium UBA2778
TCATTAAACAGCAGGCCGGTTACAGAGATGCCACTCTTTTCCAGCAGGGAGATTGCATCATGAATTTCATTCATATGGTGCTTGCCGTACCGCAGCAGGAGGAAGAGATGTCCAGTATACTGCGCGATGATGCTTGCGTCTGTAACTGCCAGGATTGGAGGGGTGTCAACGATCACAAGGTCATAGTGCTGTTGCAACTGCAGAAACAGTTTCTGAAAAGAGGGAGACGCCAGGAGCTCGGCTGGGTTCGGTGGTCTTTCGCCGGCAGTGATAAAGAAGAAATTTTCAGCAACCTCATGTACTGCCTCTTCAAGCGGGGCGTCGTTTGCGATTAAATCCGAGAGACCCGGGCTGATCGCTTTCGCCAGGTAGTTATGCAAGTGACCTTTGCGCATATCAGCATCGATGAGCAGCACGCGTTGTCCCTGTTTGGCTGCAACTGCCGCATAGTTGGACGAGAAAAAAGATTTCCCTACCGAGGGTGACGGCCCGGCGATAAGGATGACATTATTCTCTGCGGTTTTCATGACGAAGCGCATGCTGGTTCGAAAGCTGCGGAATACCTCAATAGCAAGGTCCGTATCCTTTTCGAAGGCGAGAAGCCTTGGTTGGTTATCGCTCACCATTTTGTTATTGATTACTTGTGAATGGATGTCAACTTCGGTGGATGAGTGTGGAATCATGGCGTAGACGTGGAGCCCCGTCTCGTTTTCAAGTTTTACCGGGTCAATCACCTTGTTATGCGATAGACGCCTGATGGCGATCCATGTGAGGCCCAGAAGCAGCCCAATCGAGAATCCCATCATGCGTATTTTTGACTTGTTCGGCTTGATCGGCCAGGAACTCATCGTAGCAGGATTGGTGATTTGAGCATTCCCGGTTACTCCGGCTCTGTCAATTCTTAGTTCCTGAGCCATATTCAACAAGCGCACGTAGAGGTCAGTAGCAAGTTCAACATCCCTGGTTTTCTGGATATATTCCCACTCTCTTTCAGGAATAATATGTAGTAGGGCTTCGGTCTCTCTGCTTTTTTCCTGAATATTTTCGATTTGCCGGGAAACAACGATGACTTCCGGATGGTTTTCAGTAAAACGACGTTTCAAATCCTCTTTCTTAAGCTGTAGTTTTGAAATCTCTTTTTTATACTCGTTCAATTGGGTGAGAGCGTTCTGTGTCTCGAAATCGAGATTGACCGTTTTATTGTATTGCCGAAACACCTGGAGACTCCTTTGTGCTGTATCCAGTTCTGTCTTCAGTACTGGAATCTGCTCATGGATGAAATCCAGTTTCTGTTGAACCTCCTTGGAGTTGTTTACCTGATTCTGCTCGACGTAAGTACGTGCAACAGCGTTGACTATTGTCACGATAATCTCCGGGTTAGGGCCTTCCATGGAGAGTCTGATGAAGCCGGTTTCATCATATTCTGAATCGTTGTCAGAGTGAACAGAGAGTGCCGCCGCTAATGACTCTATACCCGACACTCCGGGAACCTGTTTAAGGACAAAAGAGACCCCCGGACGCGAAATCAACCGACTAACGAGAATTTTGATGACTGATTTATTATCATTGCCCGAGGCGGCCTGACCAACAGTTCCGGACAATATCTTTTCGCCATTTTCGCCCCACAGGCTGTACCCCTGGTTCTCTTCAGTGGTTAATTTCCATTCGGAAGAGAGTTGTTCCTGCTCTCCTGTAACTTTCACATAGCCAAGCTCCAGAATTTCACCACCCCAGGCATACTCATCCATCCACAGCAGCGGGTCAGCGACTCCTTCGCCTGTATGAAGACGGGCGATTGCAGCGCCGACGAACGGTAAATAACGGGGCGTGGCGATGTATTTCTGTTCAACCTCGTCGATAACCTTGCTTAAAACAGGATAGGAGGTCATGAGCCGCATTTCAGTGGAAACTGGGCTTCTATCACTGTAGCCTCTGAAAGCGTCGCTGTGAATCACGCTCTCACTTTGTTGATTGATCTGGAGTAGTGCGCTTGCCTGAAAAATAGGGGTAAGGTTCGAGGCATAGATGGCTGCGATGAGAAAACCGGCAGTCGCAAAGCCAACTATCGCCCATTTGTGCAGCCACAGGACACTGAGAATCTCGTTGAAAGTGATCGTCTCATTGTCCTGATTGCTCTCAACAAAACGATCGGTAAGGACGAGCTTGTCTTGGTCTCTTCGCATGTCAGTGTGTCATCATCGCTATTGTGAAGGCTCGATATACTTTACCAAACTCCCGATGAGCAGATTCGGTGAATAGAGCGATGGAGTGAACGACCATATATGGACACCTCCTCGTTTGCAAGGAAGCTGTACGGCTGTAGGTTCGACTGCATACCTCTATCCGGCCACTTGAGGTGGCATACGTTGATGTCGGGCCAAAGATTGGTTGGACTCCCTGTCCGGCAGAGTGCGCGGCAGACAGCTTTGGAGCAAAATGAGTCAGTTAGGGGTGCAGGATAATAGCTCTGGGAGG
>DEII01000103.1:2495-2898 GCA_002352385.1 Methylococcaceae bacterium UBA2778
ACCTGCCGCTGAGTGTTCGTTGCGGTCATTCAGGTTTTTGTAGTAACAGGTGGTATTCAAGAGTTCTGTTGACGAAGTTAATCAAGCTGAATGATGCACCAAATTTGAAAAAGTGCTTAGCAGAGTGTCCGGTTTTTATTGATTACTATTTGCAATTTCCGGAATTTCCAGGAGGTTTAAAACGTCGGCATCTGTAAACGCGAAAAGGAGGGCGCCTGCAACACCATCCTGACAGACATTCAGTGCCGGCATTACACAATGCACCATTCGGAAGCCCAGATGCTGCGTGAACCGCCGGCGGCACAACAACAGTAGTCACCACTGGCAAGAGGGCAGCTGCGCCTTTACCCAGCGATCGGATCATTTCACGGCGACTCAGGCTTTTTCTCCTGTATTCCTCGAT
>DEII01000169.1 GCA_002352385.1 Methylococcaceae bacterium UBA2778
ATTGGAATCGGGTTGTCCAGCCGGTTCGTCATCTGTCTGACTCCACCTTGCCAGTGACAAAAGCGCCTCCCGACCAATCATTGGGGGAACCTTCGTATTTGTCAAGAAGTAATTTATAGATGTATTATTGACGGGATATCGGATCCGGCTTCAAGGACATCAAGCAGGAAATCGGTAGTTCCAAAAGTCAGACTCGCAACGCCGATGCGGTGACCAATTACCTGAACTTCTGTATGATGGTTGATACTGTCACATGGAGCTATGCTGATCGCATCAAGGCCGATCCCGAGCGCCGCCATATCGTTAAAGGTCGAACCAGTTTCGCCTTCCCCGATGTACGAAGGCTCGTTGCCAATGCGGCTTTGAGCGAGGATTTTCCCGGGCTTTGGCCCGATTCACCCAACCCCCCGCAAAATTCTTTCGTCTCGGTCCTTTTGCGCATGGTGGCTTGATGGCCGGTACACCCGGAACAAAAAAAATCGGTGAAACTTCAGTCCAAATAAAGCTATGCATCGAATGCTGGAGCGGAGTTGAAACGTTGCAAACAGGCTTTTCATATACAATCGTGGTTGTGTTTGGTTGTTCGGCTCATTGGATGATGGTTTAGACGATAAGACTCACAGAGAACGTAGTGACTCCCAGAATTGCGTTGATCACCGGCGCTGCACGGCGGATCGGTGCTGCGATAGCACACCGGCTGCATGCAGCGGATATGAACATCATCCTTCATTATCGGACTTCCAAAGCGGAAGCGGATGATCTTTGCGCGTCGCTGAACCGGAAACGCACGGGATCGGCTGTAGCTCTGCAGGCCGATCTGCTGCATACCCCGAACATCGGCGCCTTGATCCGCAGCGCCGCAGACGTCTGGGATGGTTTGGATGTGCTGGTGAATAATGCTTCGACGTTTTATGCGACGCCGGTGGAGGATGTGACCGAGAAACAATGGGACGAACTGATCGGCAGCAATCTGAAAGCACCCTTTTTTCTGTCTCAGGCGGCGGTTCCGTTGCTGAAAAGGCGCAACGGCTGCATCGTCAATATCATCGATATCCACGCCAAACGGCCATTGAAAGGGTATCCTGTCTACAGCATCGCCAAGACCGGCCTGGCGGCGATGACGCGGGCACTGGCAAAAGAGCTGGGGCCGAAAATCCGGGTAAACGGCATCGCCCCCGGCGCGATCCTCTGGCCGGAAAGCAATTTGTCTGAGGATGAAAAAAAGGCGATCGTCACCCGCACGGTGCTGAAGCGCACAGGATGCCCGGATGACATTGCACGTACGGTACTGTTTCTGATTCGCGATGCCGATTATATTACCGGCCAGCTGTTGGCAGTCGACGGCGGCCGCAGTCTTTTCAGCTGAAAGGGGTTATCGAGCGCTGCATACACTGTTTCTATCAGCCTGCATGAATCACCATGGCGCTGCTACCCGCTTTTGCCGAAGGTCGGTCTTATCGAAGCGCTCCCATAGCTCCGCAAAGCGTTCTTTCGTCACTGGATGCCGCAAATCCGGTGCCACTTCCGCCAGCGGCTCGAGCATAAAGGCATAATCCATAAGTTCAGGGCGCGGAAGCTGCAGATGTTCTTCATCGAGGATCAAATCGCCGTAGAGAATCAGATCGAGATCCAGCGCCCGGGCCGAGAATTTTTCACTGATGCGCTGACGGCCGTGCCGGTTCTCGAGCACTTTCAAGATCTTAACGATTTCGGCAACCGGCAGATCCGATTCGAACCCGACCACCATATTATAAAATGGCGCGCCTTCGAACCCGACCGCTTCGGTATCGTATACGCTGGAAAGCGTCAATCGGCCGAAACGTTCCTGCAGAGACTCGACCGCCGAGGCGATGTTTTTTTCCCGCTCGATATTGCTGCCGATACTTAGAAATACTTCAGCCATTGGCCGGCTGCTCCCCGCGTTCGATGATGATGCCGACATCACTGGCCCCGCGTATCGCCCCTTTTTTGTTGACCGTCAGCCGCACCCAGGGAACGTTGAACTCTTCCATGATGAGTTGACTGATGGTTTCGGCAAGCGTCTCGACAAGAAAGAACTCGCTCTGCTCGACATAATCGATGAGCCGCTTGGAGACGGCTTTATAATCCAGCGTGTCTTCGATTGCGTCCGATTGGGCCGCGTTTCGTATGTCGGTGGCCATTTCGATGTCCAGTATAATGGTTTGCCTGGTTTTCCGTTCCCAGTCGTAGATGCCGATAATGGTCTCGATCGTAAGGCCACGCAGAAATATAATATCCATGAAGTAGTCTGGTTGATTGTCATATCGCAAACAGGTGGCATTATAGCATTGGAACCGGTGATGGCCGAGCACCAAGGGGCGCCAAATTATGGCAGGGAAACGAACAAGTGGACTGAAAAACTATAGTTCTTTGATCAGGGGAAAAATATGTGGGTGTGGGTCTTAATTCCGTTTGCCTACGCGCTGGGCTCGGTGTCCAGTGCGATCATCGTTTGTCGAATCCTTGATTTGCCCGACCCTCGCGAAGAGGGCTCAAAAAATCCCGGAGCGACCAATGTACTGCGGTTCGGCGGCAAAAAAGCAGCGGCCGTCACCCTCATCGGCGACGTGCTGAAAGGGCTGATTCCGGTTGTCGTGGGATCCACCCTGGGCGTCGAGCCGGTCATTCTTGCCGCAATCGGCCTGGCTGCATTCCTTGGACATCTTTATCCTCTTTTTTTCGGTTTTCAGGGCGGCAAAGGAGTGGCGACAGCATTTGGTGTTCTGACCGGATTTTCCTGGCCGGTCGGTCTTGCTTTGGCAGCGACCTGGCTGACGGTGGCCAAAACAGTCCGCCTTTCGTCTCTATCCGCACTGATTGCCGCTGTGCTGGCGCCGGTGTATGTCTGGTGGTTCACGCGAATACCCGTTCTGATTGCAGCGGCCTGTTTGATTTCAGCCTTGTTGATCTGGCGTCACCGCAGCAATATCCGGCGTTTGCTGGCTGGTGAAGAGAGTGGCATCGGACGTTGAACCAATTCACGTTGCGCGGATCACCCAATGCCGGCAGCCCCGCCATCCCTTTCAAGGTGGCCCACAATCACCATGAGATGAATTGTAGGTTGGGTTAGGCGCGCGCAGCAACCTTCCTTCCGGTTTTCACTGGCCTTGATGCGCGCCGTAATCCAACATCCACCCTCGTAAGCATCTTGAAAGGGATGATGCGGCAGCCCTCACTGGCCCGTTATTTGATCCAACGGCCAGCGGGGATGGACGGTCATCTCGAGGGGCTCATGCTCGCCCGAAAGAAGGCGCCGGCAGCCGGCCAATGCGATCATGGCGCCGTTGTCGGTACAGAATTCCAGGCGTGGGAAATAAACGGTGGCATTTTCTTTGTGTACCATGTTCTGCACAGCGGTACGAATGGCTTTGTTGGCGCTGACCCCACCGGCGACAACCAGGCGAGTGAGGCCGCTCTGTTGCAACGCGCGCCGGCATTTGATCGCCAGTGTGTCGACGACGGCATCCTGGAATGCGCGTGCGATATCGGCTTTCGTCTGTTCATCCCGCCCGTTTTGATTCAGCGTGTTCAGCGTGAAAGTTTTCAGTCCGCTGAAGCTGAAGTCCAGTCCCGGCCGATTGGTCATGGGGCGGGGGAAACGAAACCGCTCGGGATTGCCGGTTTCGGCCAGCTTGGCGACGGCCGGTCCGCCCGGATAGCCAAGCCCCAACATTTTGGCGGTTTTGTCGAACGCCTCGCCGGCGGCATCGTCCAGTGACTCGCCGAGGATTGTGTAGCCGCCGATGCGCGCCACTTCCACCAGCAGGGTATGCCCGCCGGAGACCAGCAGTGCAATGAACGGGAACTCCGGCGGGTTTTCTTCCAGCATGGGCGCAAGCAGGTGCCCCTCCATATGATGAACCGCAACCGCAGGGATTTGCCACGCCCATGCCAGGCTGCGGCCGACCGTTGCCCCGACCAACAAAGCCCCGACCAGTCCGGGGCCCGCTGTATAAGCGATGCCGCCTACCTGCTGAGACGTCAAGCCGGCATCGATGATGACCTGCCGGATCAGCGGTGTCAGTTTGCGGATGTGATCGCGGGAAGCCAGTTCCGGAACGACACCGCCATAGTCGGCATGCAGCCGGGTTTGACTGTACAGTGCGTGGGCCAGCAACCCCTGCTGCGAATGGTAGATCGCGACGCCTGTCTCATCACACGATGTCTCGATACCGAGAACGTACATAATAGTTTAAATTTATAAGTACTGACGATATAATGTGCAGTTCGCTTTTTAACGAATACTGCATCCAACATTATGGTACCAGCTTAGAGGAGATTACATGCCGTCCATTCGAGTCAAAGAAAACGAACCGTTCGATATTGCCATCCGCCGTTTCAAGCGTGCGTGTGAAAAAGCCGGCGTCCTGTCCGAAACCCGGCGCCGTGAATTCTACGAAAAACCCACCGAAGAACGCAAGCGTAAAGCGGCCGCCGCCGTCAAACGCCATTTGAAAAAACTCTCCCGGGAACGTTACGCATTGCGGAACCTGCGTAAGGGTCGCCCTCAACTCTGATTGCGGATTGGACACGTGCTTAGATGGCAACGAACCAGGAATTTTTAAAGCAGCGCATCCAGTCCGATATGAAGGCCTCGATGAAATCAGGAGACAAACCGCGGCTGGGTGTCATCCGCCTGATGATGGCGGCCATCAAACAGCAGGAAGTGGACGAGCGCATCACCCTGAACGATGCTCAGATCATCGCCGTGCTGGACAAGATGGTCAAACAGCGGCGTGAATCCGTCAGCCAATACCAGCCTGCCGGGCGGGAAGACTTGGCGAGTGCCGAAGAAGCGGAAATCAGCGTCATCAAGGAATATCTTCCGGAAGCGCTCACCGATGGGGAGATCGCTCGGATGATCGAGACAGCCGTGGCGAGCGTCGGTGCCGAATCGATCCGAGATATGGGGAAAGTGATGGCCGGCCTCAAGCCGCACATGCAAGGGCGCGCCGACATGGCCGAGGTCAGTGCTCGGGTCAAAAGCCGATTGAGTTCCAACGGCTAGCCCCGCCTGTTTTTTTGCGCGCAAGCCAACTTGTGCGCCGCGGTGTGGTGATTCATAGTGTCGGGTAGAATTCCGCAAACGTTCATCGATGACCTGATCGCCCGGGTCGACATTGTCGATCTGATCGACTCACGCGTGCCGTTAAAAAAAACTGGCAGAAACCACGTCGCGCGCTGCCCTTTTCACAGCGAAAAAACTCCAAGCTTCAGCGTCAGCCGCGAAAAACAATTTTATTATTGCTTTGGCTGCGGTGCCAGCGGGACCGCCATCGGCTTCTTGATGGACTACGATCATCTCGGTTTTGTCGAGGCGGTTGAAGAGCTGGCGGAGTCGGTCGGACTCGGCGTTCCCAGAGAGGCGAGTATCCCTGGAAAGGAAGAACGAACAGCTGCGCTCAACCCCGTTTATGATCTGCAAAACCGT
Source organism: Methylococcaceae bacterium UBA2778 (assembly GCA_002352385.1). Taxonomy (GTDB): domain Bacteria; phylum Pseudomonadota; class Gammaproteobacteria; order Methylococcales; family UBA2778; genus UBA2778. The sequence goes on from DEII01000169.1 coordinate 5,453, forward strand.
GTTGCGGCGTATTACGCAGAGCAGCTCAGGAATCATCCGCAGGCGCAGCGGGCGATCGATTATTTGAAAGGAAGGGGGCTCAGCGGTGATGTGGCCCGGCACTACGGCATCGGTTATGCGCCGCCCGGCTGGAACAATTTGGCCGATCGCTTCGACCAAAGGCAATTATTGGCCGCCGGTCTCCTGATCGAAAAGGACAGCGGAAACCGCTACGATCGATTCAGGGATCGAATCATGTTCCCTATTCGTGATCGCCGGGCGCGCGTTGTTGGGTTTGGCGGCCGGGTCCTCGATCAGGGCACGCCAAGATATCTCAATTCCCCGGAAACCAGCGTTTTTCAGAAAGGGCGTGAGGTTTACGGTCTTGCTGAGCTGTTGCGGATGGTCTGCAAGCCGGAAAGGATTCTGGTCGTCGAGGGTTATATGGACGTCATCGCCCTGGCCCAATGCGGCATTCCTTATTCTGTTGCAACGTTGGGAACAGCGACGTCCAAAGAACATTTGGATCTGCTGTTTCGCTTCAGTTCGGAGCTCGTGATCTGCTTTGACGGTGACCGGGCGGGACAGCAGGCCGCGTGGCGGGCGGTGGAAACAGCATTACCCTGCCTGCGCGAAGGGCGGCAGATACGCCTTATCCTGCTGCCTGATGGCCAGGATCCGGATTCCCTTGTGCGTCAGGAGGGTCGCGCACGGCTTGAAAAGGATATTGCCAGCGCCGTTTTATTGTCCGACTATTTTTTTCAACATCTGACAGACAAGCTCGACTTGACTACACTTGAAGGGCGGGCAAGCCTGGTTAAAATTGCACGGCCCCTGATCAGCAAGCTGCCGGAGGGAACCTTTCGGCAAATGATGCGGGCCCGACTGTCGGAACTTGCACATATCGAGGTGGTCGAAAATAGTGTCACCGTGGAGAAGCCTATGCATCGGTCATACGACGATGAGCGGCGGTCGCAAGTGCAGTCCTCCCCCATAAGAGTGGCAATCGCGCTTTTGCTCCAACACCCTGAGTTGGCTCAGAACGCTGACCTTGAATCGACGGAATGGACACCACTTGAGTCAACGGGGGTCGTTCTGTTGAAAAAGATTATGCAGATGTTGAAGGAACAGCCGAACATGCCTTTGGGCGGACTGCTGGAACGATTTCGTGGAGAGCAGGAAGAGCGTTACATGAAGCGGTTGGCACTGTGGAATTTACCTATTCCGGACGAGGGTGTGAATGCAGAGTTTACCGATGCGCTTTCACGGATCAGTGAACATGAAAAAAACGCGTACGTGGACCGGCTGCTGCAGAAGGAAAGCGAGGCCGGTTTGACGGAAACAGAGAAGCTGAAACTGCGGCAATTATTAGCTGAAGTTAAGTTAAGTTAAGTTAAGTTAAGTTAAGTTAAGTTAAGTTAAGTTAAGTTAATGATCATATTGAAATTTATTTATGGCGTGTTATAATTTTGCAACAAAACATGCTTGCGTGGGGGGTTGATGAATCAAGAACAGCAACAATCACAGCTTAAACATCTTATCGCAAAAGGGAAAGAGCAAGGGTTTTTGACCTATTCAGAGGTCAATGACCATCTTCCCGGCGATATCGTCGATCCGGAGCAGATCGAAGACATCATCGGCATGATCAATGATATGGGCATCGAGGTGCACGAAGTTGCGCCGGATGCCGATTCATTGATTAGCGCTACGGTCATTATGACGGATGACGCCGACGATGTGGCCGAAGTTGCCGCTGCACTGGCTTCAGTCGATAATGAGTTTGGCAGAACAACCGACCCTGTGCGCATGTATATGCGCGAGATGGGAACGGTTGAACTGCTGACGCGAGAAGGTGAATTAAAGATCGCCAAGCGGATTGAAGAGGGGCAACTGCAAGTTCAATACGCCTTGGCAAGGTATCCTTTGGTCATCGATGCGGTTTTAAGGAACTTTGATGAAGTCGTTCGAGGCGATCTGCGATTGAGCGACGTCATCGCTGGCTTTGCGTACGCTGACCCGACTGAAGAGGAGGAAAAAACGGCGCGGGAAAGTGACGACGATGCCGACAACACCATTTCCGGTCCCAGCCTGGACAAAGCGAAAGAAAAGATTGGTGTGCTGGCAAAACATTATGCAACGCTGCTGGCTTGCTTGAAGGATTATGGGTATAACCATGAACGTACGGAAGATGTTTATCGAGCGGTCGGAGAAGCTTTTGTCGAGCTTAAGTGGAACCCTCGATACTTTCAACGCTTGTCCGGTTTATTGCAGACAGCTGTCTGCAAAGTTCGCGCGCAGGAAAAAATTGTTCTGGATCTTTGCGTCAAACAGGCAAAAATGCCTCGCAAAGAGTTCATTGTTTCGTTTGCCGGCAACGAATCGAGTCCACGCTGGTTCAACCAGGTTTTGAAATCGGGCAAAGACTATTCGAAAAGGCTTGAGTCACATGCCGAGGATATCCGCCGCGCACAGAATAAACTGGCTCAAATAGAGAAAGAAACCGGCTTGTCTGTTCATGATATCAAAGATATCAACCGACGCATGTCGATCGGTGAAGCCAAGGCGCGGCGAGCAAAAAAGGAGATGATCGAAGCCAATCTGCGACTGGTTATCTCCATTGCAAAAAAATATACCAACCGAGGTCTTCAATTTCTCGACCTGATTCAGGAAGGCAACATCGGCTTGATGAAAGCTGTTGATAAGTTTGAATACCGTCGCGGCTACAAATTCTCGACCTATGCAACATGGTGGATCCGGCAGGCGATTACGAGGTCGATCGCCGACCAGGCAAGGACCATTCGTATTCCAGTGCATATGATTGAGACAATCAATAAGCTGAATCGCATATCACGGCAGATGCTGCAGGAAATGGGGCGGGAAGCGACGCCGGAAGAGTTGTCCGAGCGAATGGAGATGCCTGAGGATAAAGTAAGGAAAGTATTAAAAATCGCGAAGGAACCGATTTCAATGGAAACGCCCATCGGAGACGACGAAGATTCGCATCTGGGCGATTTTATCGAGGACGCCAGAGTCTTGTCGCCAGTCGAATCGGCAACCGCCGAAGGCTTGAGAGAGTCGACGCAAATCGTGCTGGCCAGCCTGACGGCAAGAGAAGCTAAAGTTCTGCGTATGCGCTTCGGCATCGACATGAACACCGACCATACACTGGAGGAAGTGGGGAAACAGTTCGATGTCACGCGCGAACGCATTCGGCAGATTGAAGCGAAAGCATTGCGCAAACTAAGACATCCATCTCGGTCGGAGCCGTTACGCAGTTTTGTCGAATAAAGTAATTGCTTGTCCGGGCCCTTAGCTCAGTTGGTTAGAGCAGGGGACTCATAATCCCTTGGTCGTAGGTTCGAATCCTACAGGGCCCACCAGGAAAATCAAAGCCTTACAGATCATCGCCTGTAAGGCTTTTTTATTCGGGTAACGCAGGGGTTACGCCCCAATAAGCAACAAAACACAGATTACGAGAGAAAGATTATGGATGCTCAAGAGGCCCAATCGGAAATTACCAGCTTGATTGAAAAGCTTTTTTGTGACATCGGTGGCAACGCCAATGACATTGCTCACATCATACCGAAAGACGGCGGATGGGGTAAAGCGCTCTCCTATGAGGTATGCAACAGAGAAGGCAAGAGGATACGAGTGTTTAGGACGTACATAGATGACAAAGAGCATGAAACGATAAAAAGCGCTCTACGCGGTCTGCTTTAGCTACTCGCCGACAACCATTTGCTCGATAACTAGCGGACGTGCCGCCTTTATGCTTGTTGATAGGTAACTATTCACCACATTCTGCGAAGATCAACCCGATAAAGCGTCATTGCAATTCATAAAATCTGGCTGCTTGCCCTGAAACAGCAATGTCAATACCTGGGTCGCTGTCATTCCTTGCTTGCGACAGGTTGACAGATAACTGCGAACACGACAGAAGATTTTGGCTCCATCCATCGACCGGAAGCAACCGGAGATTTTCTGCTGAACCTTGGTCATGCGCAGGTCATTCTCACCCTGGTTGTTGGTAAAGGGGATATTATTCGCAACCACGAAGCGCAGCACATCATGCTCGAAGTCACGTAGTCGTTCCAGCAGGTTCCTGGCCTTGGAGCGTTTGAGCCTGCCCCGTTTCCCCTTGCGTTGTTTTTCATCGGGCGGAGGGCATTCGATCTCCGCTTTTTCGAGCAGCTTTCGATATCGTTGGCGCCACAGCTCTGCCGCATCCGGCAGTAATTGACCGCCAGCATCCTCTACCGCTTGTCGAATATCCGTCAGCAGCGTCTGCATCTCCTTGGCCCATTGCTGTTGATCATGCTCCCAAGCCCTCTCCAACTCTCTGAGGTGATGGGCATTGCACAATGCATGGGTGCATTCGTAGCGGTAGTATGGCTTCCAGCGATCATGGCACAACACGCCCCCGAAAAAAGGCAGGATGCCAATCTCATCCATGACTTCGCTTGGCATGAGGATGGAACAGGTCAATGCCTCGTTGGAGGCGCAGTGCAACCAGTGACGTTGACCACCAATGTTTATGCTGGTCTCATCCACGTGCAGAACCGCAGACTTGGCAAGTTCTCTTTTTGCCCATTGTTCAAAAGGCTCGAGTCTGTCATAGGCTTCTTTATTGAAGTTGAAGACCGAACCGACACTGACCGGAATATGCATCTGCTCCTGAAAGTGGTCGCGGATTCGATCATAGGGAATCAATTGCTGTTGCGACATATAGACCGCATTGGCCTTCACATTGAGGCCATACTGAATCGGTCGATTCACTCCTTCCGGGAAAACGGCCACAAAGCAATTCCCTTGGCCGCCTTCAAGAACCTGTGCGCGGTATTCGGTCAGAAACCGCGCAATGTCGATATCAACAACTTGCCGTATTTCATAACCGACTTCGCGATACTCTTGTCCCCTTGGCAGCGTGCGGCGGTCGATCTTCAACACTTTCACTTCATCGGGATCATCCACTCGTTCAAGGGTGATCCCGTTGCGCCCTTTCTGCCCTCCCGGCTTTCTGGCGCTGTTTCCTTTCCTGCTCGACTTCTTCCGGTTTGGATCGGTTGATGGTGGCTTGCTGCTATTCGTGCTGTTGAGGTTAAGCCGGTTTGCTAGCAGAGCTACCAGGATCAGCAACGTTTCCAGTGCCGACCTGAGCGCAGGTGACAGATCCTGTTCTTTACCGAGCAACTCCTTGGCGCCCTCGATTGCCGAATTGACGTCAAATCCCTCTATTTTCAATTGCCTGCACTCAAATGATCTTGACTGTGATCATTATCGCACGGGTTTTCAGGGCCGGTTTTTTTTGTCCCTGTGGGCGCTTCTAAGGCGATCCCAAAAGTGATCCAGCTCCCGAGTTATGCAGCATACAAGCACCCGATGCCTGGCTTCTTGTGGCTTATTTAGCCGGTTATAATGACAACCAGCCAGATATCACCAAAATCGCAAAAAAATACGAAAAACCTTGTCAAGCACTTTTTCAGTTTTTTTGCTGAATAGTTACGCTGCTCAATGATCTGAAAGAAGC
>DEII01000243.1 GCA_002352385.1 Methylococcaceae bacterium UBA2778
TCCGCATTTTGAGAATGCGCCCTGTACCGATCGGGATAGGTGGTGATATCGGCTTCCACTCGGATTGAGAACCCATCCAAAATGATTCTGCCTGCCTCAATCATAATGTTCTGTAGCCGCAAAACATCTTGGTCGAGTGTTTCAATCGGCGATTCGAGTAAGATTGCATCATGCACGGGTGCAATAATTTTTAATCCGGCTTGATGAGCCATCGTGCACGCCAGCCTGAGCATTTCCGCTCCATTGGCCTGGCAAGGAAAGTTTTGCAGAGCGGTATCACTATCGCTTTCATTGACGTATTTACGCCAACCAAAAACGGTTTCTATGTACCCTGCCGCTCGGCAATGATGAGATAGCGCCGAAACCCACTTCCAATAAACCGGATAGGATTCTTTATGTGCTCTGAGCAATTGCTGGCCTCTGTACAGCGGCTCCCCTATTCGCGCAGCTAACGATTCGGCTTGCATTCCGTATTGGGTGCCTAATACGATTTGCTTGCACATTTCGCGGATTTCCCGAGGCAACAGTAGCTGGTATCATCTACTCGATATCTGCGCAGTCACCAACACGCTCATTGGTGATGGTGATGGGATCTATGATCCGCGTAGCCATAACGACAGGCTTTTACTGGGACTCAAAGGCACCATGAGTGAGGCGGAATTGCATATTATGAAGCAACGGCTGGTCGAAGCAGTACGCGCCAAGGCGCAACGCGGGGCGTTTCGATTTGTCCTGCCGCCGGGCTATTTCTGGGACGAAGCCGGGCGGATACAGAAGACACCCGACGAGCGAGTGCGCACGACGGTTGAGTGGATCTTTGCGCGTTTCGAGCAACTCGGCACCATCCATGGGGTCTACGTGGTTCTGGCGGACGAGGGCATTGAGATACCAGTGCTGGGTGGAAGGGGTGGCCGGGTGCATTGGCGCTTCCCCAGTTATGAGTCAGTTCGCCGGATGCTGAAGAATCCGGTTTATGGCGGTGCCTATGTGTACGGTCGTCGTCAAGTGGAAGAGCGCCTTGATGCCGAGCAACGGCCGATCAAGCGAGTGCGCGAGCAACCCGACAAGAATTGGCATGTGCTGATTGAGGACCATCACGAAGGCTACATTTCGTGGGAACAATATGAACGCAATCAGCATCAAATCGCATCGAATCGGCGCAATGAGTCGAACTCGGGTGCTGCTCGGGAAGGCGCATCGTTATTGCAAGGGTTGGTGTTGTGCGGACGTTGTGGACGACCCATGAAAGTGAACTATAGCAAGGGTTCTCAGGTGGTACGCTATATTTGCGCAGGCGCGCAGCGACAGACCGGGGGAGCGATCTGTCAGGCCTTCGGTGCGATTCGGCTGGAGCGGGCGTTTGAGCAGTTGTTGTTGGAGGCCTTGGCGCCTTTGGGGGTAAAGGCCATGCTCGAGGCAGAAGCGATGCACCTGGAAGCCCGTGAGCGCCAACGCACACAAGGGCAGCAACGGCTGGAACAGGCGCGCTATGAGGTCGATCTGGCCCGGCGTCAATACGATGCGGTCGATCCTGCTAATCGACTGGTCGCGGGCGAGCTGGAACGTCGGTGGGAGCAATCTCTGCAGGAATTAGAACAAACAAAGACCGAGGTGGAAGCGAAACTCAATGCCCTGGAGAGGCCCTTGAGCGCCCAAGAAAAAGTGCGTTTGCATCAGTTTGCCCATGACCTGCCGGGCCTATGGTACGCGCCCACGACCCGGGTCCAAGACAAAAAGCGGATTGCGCGCTGTTTGGTTGAGCAAGTGACGGTCAAGGTGCCGGACGAGGACGCGCCGATCAAGGCAGAGGTGCATTGGGCAGGCGGCGAGGTAACCCCGATTGAAGTATCCAGAGGACGAACGGGTATACATCGTTATGTCACTGATCCGGAAATCGTGGATCTGGTTCGTCGCTTGGCGGAGGAGTTCTCAGACGAACAAATTGCGCGTATCCTACATCGGAAGAGACTGAAAACCAGTAAAGGATTGCCGTTTAACGCACAGCGGGTGACCAACCTGCGTTACACCCATGGCATACTCGGCCACACGCGTGCGAAACTAAACGAAAACCACGTTTATACCGCGGAACAAGCCGCGAAGCTATTGGGTGTCCGCAGTGAGACCGTGGTGTCTTGGATTGAAATAGGACTCTTGAAGGGATCGCAAATCACGCCGGGGGCACCCTGGCGGATCCAAGTCACCGAAGCGGACCGAAGACGCTTAACGGCCGCCGACGCGCCCAAAGGCTGGTTGCCACTTAAAGGCGCTGCGCAGGCCATGGGCGTCAGCCAGCAGACCGTGCTGCAAAAGCTCAAGTCCGGTGAACTCGAAGGCGTCCGGGTGCGGGTTGGAGCCCGCACCGCTTGGAGAATCCATTTTGATTCAAAGCGTTACGACAACCAGATGGAGCTATTTGATTAATCCCAACTCGCATTTTTACGAGGTAACTTAGTATGCAACACACATCCCCCAATGCGGTGGCGAATTAAAGATCGTTGCCTTCCTCACCGAGGCGGATCCGATTCAGCGAATCCTGCTCCATACCGGTGAACCGGCCACACCGCCTCGAATCGCGCCTGCTCGCGCACCGCCGGATTGGATGGAAGCGGATTTTGATCAAGCGTATCGCAGCGAATCGGAACAAGCGGAACCGGTGCCGGAGTTTGAGTTTGATCAGACCGTGAACTGGTAGCATCGCGGTACCGATGCCAGTCGGACATTCTGACGGGCACAGGTTCTCTTGCGCGCACCTTTCAGATAACGGCCCCACAGCAACCATCTACGCTCAAAAATCCCACACTGTTTGACTCTACATCCTCAGATCCCGAGGAAACAATAAAAAAGTCTTGCCAAACAGACCGCCCTCGGGTAGCGTTTGCCCGAGGATAGATTGGAAAGTGCCATTGAATCTCCTATCCATAACTGTGGGCACAGTGCCGCAGCATGGGCGTACCCTTGCCGCAACCGAGGCCAGTGGCGGCTTCGGCATTCTGCACTGCCCGCAAGAAACTCGATGCGTCGATTTTCAAAATCCTCAATACCCGCATCATTGCCACCTACGAGCAGGCTCCGGAGACTTATCACTGGCTCGGGCGGCGTTTGTTCGCGGTGGATGGCATGAAGATCAACTTGCCACGTACTCTACGCGATGCCGATTATGCGTTGCCGTCCGATAACGCCCACTATCCGCAAGGTCTGGTCAGTTGCCTGTATCAGCTCAAATCGCAAATCCCCCATGATTTCGATCTGGCGTCCCACATGAATGAACGCCGCATGGCGCTGGCGCATTTGAAGGGCCTTAGAGCAGGGGATGTCGTCGTGTATGACCGCGGCTATTTCTCCTATGCCATGCTTTATGAGCACCAACGCCGGGGCGTGGACGTGATCTTCCGTCTGGCTCGGAGTGCCGGCAAGGCCATCGATGCATTCATGGAGGGCGACAAGACCGATACCATCGTCAGCATTGCGGTCGCGCCGGCACGTCAACCAGCGATTTGGGAACAATACCCGACCATCGAGTTCAAGCCTTTGCCGCTGCGATTGATCAAATACAAGGTGGACGGGAGCACCTATATCCTGGGGACGACTTTGCTGGATCGAAACGACTACCCAAAGACCGCATTCCCGGATCTCTATCACGCCCGCTGGGGAATTGAGGAGCTGTACAAAATTTCAAAACAACTGATCGACGTCGATGACTTCCACGCCCAGACCGAACGCGGCGTGAAACAGGAATTGTTCGCCCATTTCGTGCTGTTGACGTTGAATCGGATCCTGGCCAACCACGCCGAAGCAGGATTGAACGCCAATAGCGCAGAAAAGTCCGATGCGCGGCGCTTTCAGGTCAACATCAAAAATGCATTGGTCACCATGGCGCGACATCTGGAACAGTTGTTCCTCAGCCAAGTCCGGTTCACCTGCAAGACGCTCAACACCGTGATCGATGCCCTCGGCTTCTGCCGCCAAGCAAAACGTCCCGGCAGGAAGTACCCGAGAGTTTCGATGAAGCCGGTTGGGAAATGGCGCCCATCTAAAGCATAGGTGATATTCGATCAAGACCAGGCAACCAAAGTTGACTCACCAGAACCGTTTCGGCAAGTCGCGTGCTATCTCCTTAAGTGAATGGGCCATTTGCTTAAATGAATGCCATTGGGGGGGGGGAGATGTAAACGATTACACTGCAACAGGAATGTTGTACGGTTACTACAGGACATTTCCAAACACTTTAACACATTGGTCAAAGTTTTCTAATCTACCATTCGTTAAAGCTTCTTCATCAAAACTTTCGCAAATACATTCCGGGGCACTTTCTCCCCCATTGACGCAAGCCACACAAGTGTCCCGACTGACAGCATAGTCATCGGCGATTTGCCCACATAATTTCTCCGCACTCATTTCACCATTTTCCACCCCATCCTGAGCTGCTGCACCAAAGCTCATACCCAGAAACAAACTCGCACACACCACCAAGATAATCTTAATCATCAGAAATTCCCTCCTAGTATTCGTATACATGCTAAATTCTTCAGGGCGTAACCTGCGTTCCCCGCTTTTCAACAAATCAATCACTTAGCGCTCCTCTTGAATGAAAAATCAAGACCTGCACGGACAATTGGGTCAATGTTCGTTACAGAAGAGCCAATCAACCGGTTGAAGAGCGGACGACAGGTTACGCCCAATTTTTTAGGGCACTACCTAATTGTTATAAATAGTCGCAGGACGACCGAACAATGGATTTGCATTTCCCTTTAAACAGTCCCCATCGAGATCAAAATTGTTGCCTCCGTTAAAGTCCTCATAAATAACCTGCATTCCGGATGCTTCCGTCCTCAATCGGCTGAGGTCGTCAGGATCTGTCGGACCCTCACAAATACCAACCAGTCCATCAATCGCGGCGACGCCGTCATAAATAATCCGATATTTGTTGGTATAAAGAAACAGGATGATCTGAAAGGTGTTTGAGCCGTTGTTCAAAAATTCAGGGACACCATCCCACGTAACAATAAGCCTGGCAGGACTTGGTTGAAACTCAGCTTTTACAGCACCTCCCTGGGTAGGATTAAGGTCATCGAATAGTGCCGAAATTCGTGGAAGATCGCAATGATTCGAAAAATTCTCGAAAGGGCTGCTATCGCCAGCTCCAAAAGTTATGTAACCATTCGATCCAACAAAGATCCCGGGATTGCTCGGGCCGTAAGGCTTACCGAAAACAGTGAAAGTAGACCCCGCTGGGAGTAAATCTGAAACATCAGCAAAGTCGTCGTCGCCTAAAAAAAGGTTTCCATTTGTCGGTTGTTCGAACCCGCAACCAAATCCAAAAAATGCGTAAACAGGAGTTGCTTGAAAACCAAATAAAATAAAAGTTGCTATTACTGACAAGGTAAAATGGCGAATTTTAGTCATGACCTAATCTCCCTACACAAAATTGTTTTAGGTTCGCATGCAGTTCCCGGTTTTGGCTCGGCAACATCGAAAGAGCTTATAAAAGCGAGAATTAATGATGTTGTTTGCATATCGAAATACCTCACATATAAAAGTTGAACCAACGTCACTCGCACAGGGCGTAACCTGCCATCCGCGCATCTCAATAAATCAATGGCTTAGCGATCCATCTAGTAACTTCTCAATAAACCCGGGCGGCCCATGAATTGAAGCATGAAGCAGGTGGGCCGATACAAGACCGTCTGCGGCAGGGTGCCGCAGTCGAGCCTACAGGGATCGTATTGACCGCGTGTCTTGTATCGGTCTGCCCGCTTCATGCCCGGAGTTATTGAGAGATTACTCCATCTAGATGAAAAAATCAATCGCTTACACGTATATTCATGTCAATTTTCCCAACGGACGAACCAATCAACCGATTGAAGCGCGGATGACATATATGGTCTCCTCCCTGTTTGCAAGGCTTTTTAGCTGAATGACAGGGACAGGGTTGCTCTCGTATATCCGGCCTGTTGATGAGGCGTTTTATTGACCTCTGGCCTTGATGAAAATTCGCGCGCATCGTCCTTATCGGATTATCGGCCTGATAAGCCTCGACCTAATTTCAGGTTTTCGATACGCCGGTATAACCTGTTGTGTCATCACTCGAAAAAAGCCTTCGCAACCTTTGGAAAGATCCTACGATCACTTTAGCGGCCTGTTTAACAATTTGCCAACTTTAAGTGGGAGGAGACCATGTTATCAGGTTACGTCCCTCGCACATCTGTCTGATTTGTGTTTTTACCTCCACATTGTCAATCAAAAAAACAGGACGAACTTATTAAGCATTTTAACCGAACTTCAAGCGTGTCGCTACCTCGAGTCTCTTCCAATATGAAATGAGCCTGAAGGAAGAGCTTGTTTCTAACATGAAATGAGCCTGAAATAGCATTTGATTCTGTTCATGATGGGAAGATGAAGACCCACATGAACGACACACAAATTGAGACACTCGAGCAGGTTCGACGATTTCTGGAAGGGACGGAAGCGGTTTGCTTCGAGATTGAGAGCAAAGAAACGCGGTACCGATGGACTCAGACGACTTTGGTGAAGTTCCGGTACTTGACGCTGAGAAAGACTGACAAAGGGCTCTTAACGCGGTATATCCGGAAGATGACGGGCTATTCATTGGCCCAGGTTAAACGTCTGATCAAGCAATATCGAGATCGGGGACGACTAGAGCGCAAGCAACGTACGGTACGGGGCTTTTCGCGGAAATACACGCGTAAAGACCACTTAACGCTGGCGGCGCTGGATGAACGCCATGAGACATTGAGCGGACCAGCCACGAAGAAGCTGTGTGAACGCGCTTATCACGTTTTTGGCGAAACCGACTATGAACGCTTGGCAAACATTTCAATTGCTCATCTATACAACCTGAGGAAGTCCCGCGCTTATATCGGCCGCCGGCGTCAGTTCGAGAAAACCAAGCCTGTCCGCTCGACGATCGGCGAACGCCGCAAACCTAACCCCAACGGCCAGCCCGGGTTTATTCGAATTGATAGTGTGCATCAGGGCGACCTGGATGGGATGAAAGGGGTTTATCACATCAACGCCGTTGACGAGAGCACGCAATTTGAGATTGTGTGCAGCGTCGAGAAAATCTCGGAGCGTTATTTGATTCCGGTTTTAGAGCAACTGCTGGATGCGTTTCCTTTCATCCTCAAAAGCTTTCACTCAGACAACGGTTCCGAATATGTGAATAAGCAGGTCGCCACACTGCTGAATAAGCTGCTGATCGAGTTCACCAAATCACGCCCCCGACACAGCAATGATAATGCCCTGGCGGAAAGCAAAAACGGAGCAATTGTGCGTAAGCACTTGGGCTATGTTCACATTCCACAGAAGTGGGCGCCGCTGATTAACTAGTGCCTGAATGAAAATAGCTT
>DEII01000159.1 GCA_002352385.1 Methylococcaceae bacterium UBA2778
TTAAGGGGTCTGAATAATTACTTTTTTGTAGCTATAATAGTTAGATAGATCCGGTCTCAAGTCTCGTTATTCGATGGAGTCGAAGGAATTGACAGGCTTTGCAAATACTCGTTGGCACCATCGACTGATACGGGTCATTCACCGGGGAGCTGGAAACGGTTATTTTATCCTCTATGTTTTAAACCAGAATTCTATTTCGGCGGTCTCCTGATCAAATCTGGCTGAATGTTCCGCCTGGGCGGGAACGTGGTACCAGTCCCCTACTGCGTAATGGGTGGTTTTACCCTGAAGTGTCAATATCAGTTCCCCTCTGGTTATGATGCCCACGTTGTCTGTGTCGTGCGTGTGCGTTTCTATGGTTGTGCCTGCCGGATAGCTTGCAAATAGCACGTTGCAGGCATCCGCCGCTAATTGAAACGCGTCAAAAGGACCGTCAAACACCGGCAGGTGACGGATTTGCCTCGGGAAATTATTGTTCATGCCAGGCCCCTGAGTGATAGGTGATCGAAAATTTGACCAGGATTCCACGTTACCCGGTTTTTACCGGTAGTGACAGTGCATAATCGACACTGAGCTGTACCCATTTTTGCAATTCGTCCATATCGTCGAGCAGCGCATCCGGGAAAACGACATAATCCTTCTTGATCGGACCCCTGGCAAAATAACGTAGCGGTTCTGCGCGCTGCTGTTCAAGTAAACAGGCCCTTGCCTCTTCCGGTAGTTTCAGCGCAAAGCCCACCGGCGTCAGGGTCACGCAAATCCGGCTATTGACATAGAGGGCGGCGCCACTGAAGAAATGTTTGTATTCGAACGACGTGTTGTCAGGCAGTTGTAACGGGATTTGCGTCATTATCGAAGACAGCTGCTCAAGGTATTTTGTTGCCATTTAACTCCGTCCGGAAATATGGCCACCCGGGTTATTGCCCTGGTCCGGCGACCCTGGGCTATTTTAGCACCGATCAGACGGTTATTGGTCGAAGACGCGCGGATAAAAAAACCGGATAATCTGGACAGAGGCAGTGAGTGACGGCTTTTTCTCACACAACAGGAGAGTGATATGGAATCGGTTTTTATCGATGATGATGCACAAGCGTTTAGCGAATTGGAGGCTTTCCCCGGGGCAAGCTGGACCGTGCTGGCCGAAGAACCGGTTCCACAAGGTTCGATTCACCGGTTGAGAATGGCAGAAGGCACCGTGATTCCGCCGCACACACATCCTGTCGATGAATTTGTCTATGTGCTCAATGGCACCATTGAAACGGGTGGCAGGGTGTGTCTCGCCGGCACCTTCTGGAAGACCCCCGCCGGTACTCGGCAAGGGCCGCATGTTGCCAAAACCGATGTCGAGCTGATGACGGTCCGTCTCGGGCCTATGGGTGAATTTGAGTAGTCTTCGGTGTGTAAACTTATGCGATAAGGTTGCAAAGATGGCATCGCCATGCCATCAGCAATCACTCCTGACATCAGGCTGTCAGGAGGGTTAGGGTATAGTCGGTTTCTCTTATTCACAGACGCAGGAGATATAACGATGACCGATCCAATGAAGCAACATGGGGCCTTCAGCTGGAATGAACTGATGACCACCGATGTGGGTGCTGCGAAAACCTTCTACGGGAAACTTTTTGGCTGGGCGCTGGAGGATATGAAGACCAATGACATGAGCTATACAATGGCCAAAGCAGGTGACAAAGAGGTTGCCGGTATCATGGCGATGCCGCCTGAGGCGGGGGGGATGCCACCGACATGGGGGGCCTATGTCACGGTGGATGACGTGGAAGCCAGCGCAAAACAGGCCGAAGCGCTGGGCGGGAAAATCGTGCTGGCGCCGCGCGATATTCCGGATGTCGGACGATTCTGTGTTATTTGTGATCCACAGGGCGCGGCCTTGTCTTTGATCACTTATTTCAGCAAATAGAGCCATGAGTAACCGTGCGACGCGCTGACCGGCTGTTCCAGATCGTTCAGTTTCTCCGCTCGCGCCGCGTTACTACCGCACGTTGGTTATCGGACGTGCTTGAAGTTTCCGAGCGGACGGTCTATCGGGATATACAGGACCTGATGGCGTCGGATGTACCGGTAGAGGGAGAAGCCGGTATCGGCTACGTCATTCGGCGTGGGTATGACTTGCCGCCCTTGATGTTTACCCGGGACGAAATTGCAGCTTTGACGCTGGGTGCGCGCATTGTCAACAGTTGGGCGGACCCGGGGTTAGCGCTGGCAGCTCAATCCGTATTGAGCAAGGTCGAAACGGTGCTGCCTGATTCCCTGAAAGGGGAGCTCGACCAAACCCGGTTATTTTCTCCACTGGTGCAAATATCGGCGCAGGTGGCCGCTTGCATGGGGGAGCTGCGTAGCGCGGTGGATAGTCGCAACAAGGTTGCAATCACCTATACACGGGCTGATGGTGCGAATTCGAAGCGCATCATCCGGCCACTGGGGTTATTCTTCTGGGGTACGGTCTGGACACTGGGTGCATGGTGTGAACTGCGCCAGGCCTTCAGGAACTTTCGGCTGGATAGAATTGAAACACTCCAGGTTTGCGATGAGCGATACCCGAACGAGCCAGGCAGAACCCTGGAGGATATGATTGCATACGAGAAGAAAAGGATGAATGATGAAACGCTGTGACTGGGCGACGGGTGTGGAGCCCCTGTATACAAAGTACCATGATCAAGAATGGAGTGTTCCGGTCTTTGATGACCGGAAACTGTTTGAAATGCTGATACTCGAAGGGGCGCAGGCCGGCCTCAGCTGGATCACCATCCTCAGGAAACGCGAAAACTACCGCAAGGCGTTCGATCATTTCGATGCCGAAAAGATTGCCCGTTACAGTGAACGCAAGCGCGCCGGTCTTTTGAATGATGCCGGGATTGTCAGAAACCGTCTCAAGATAAACGCCGCCATCGTCAACGCGCAATGTTACCTGGCTGTGCTCGAGGACTACCCGGATTTCAGCAGTTATCTTTGGGAATTCGTTGACGGCGAGCCCATCAGGAATCGATGGAAACGCATGCAGGATGTACCCGTTACGAGCAACAAATCAGACGCCATGAGCAAGGCGCTCAAAAAACGGGGTTTCAAATTTGTCGGATCGACGATTTGCTATGCATTCATGCAGGCGGTCGGTATGGTTAATGATCATACGACGGATTGTTTCTGTTACAAGGCTGGAACAACACGCGCATAGAGGTCTATCGCTATGAAATATTGCACTAACGATTTCCTTCAGATGAAAAACGCAAAACCCATTGCGATGTTAACGGCTTACACTTGCCCGATTGCGCGTTGTATCGAGCAGGCCGGGGTTCCAGTTATCCTGGTGGGCGATACGGTAGGGATGGTGGAAATGGGGTTTGAGAGTACACGCGAAGTTACGATCGAACATATGGAATATCATATTAGTGCCGTTCGTCGCGGAGCGCCCAATACGTATATCATCGGGGATCTTCCCAATAACACGGATACAGATCCCGAAAAGGCATTATCGAATGCGAAGCGCTTGGTTGCGGCCGGTGCGGACAGTCTAAAGCTGGAAGGACCAAAACATGAGGTAATAGCGCACCTGGTGGCTTGCGGGATACCCGTGGTGGGCCACACAGGATTAACGCCGCAGACAGCTACGAACTTTAAAAAAGTTGGCGGCACTGATGCCGATGCGAAAAGAATAAAGGAAGAGGCAAGCTCTATCCAGCGCGCAGGCGCATTTATGATCGTGCTTGAGCATATACCCGCCAGCCTGGCCATGGCTATTACCGCCGCTGTGGAGATACCAACGATTGGCATAGGGGCAGGGGCTGAATGTGATGGCCAGGTATTGGTCATCAATGATGCGCTTGGGTTAGGAGACTACTGGCCACCGTTCTCAAAACAATATGCGCATATTGGACAATCTGTGCTCGAAGTCGCGAAAATATTCGCTAAAGAAGTAGAATCACATGAGTTCCCTGAGAACATCCTGGATTTCGCGCGAGCCGGCAAGCACTAAGCACATTATGCGTGGGTAAACTATAGATGTGTTCGTCGCTCCTGTGTGACGGTCGACTCTGGGTAACGCAGGGCTCAGGACGCGGCCCTATCGATGCATTCGCCGCTACGTTGGACGGTCTCTGCAGGTGCTTGATTACCACGAACACGTGGTGGACTCAGTGGCTGGCGCCACTGCAGCCGCTTACATCGCCTTGCGTGGTGGCGATGGCAAGCCGGTGTGGGGAATGGGACTCGATGCCAACATCGTTGCCGCATCGTTGAAGGCGATGGTGAGTGCTGTGAACAAGATGGAATGAGGCGGCTTCATGCGAAAATTGGTCAGTTCGACCATGCATTACATGTTCGCCCATATGGTTAGTATCGTGTGTGATCCTATGAACATAAATGAATGCCCGGAAAGAGCTGACTTGTTAGTGTATTAAATGAGCCTTCTCAAACAAAAAAGTGGTCAGGTACTGGATCTCTCTTTAGTAGAAATCGAAAGTACCAGACTTAAGCTAGTTCCTGTATCACGGGCACTTGCCCAGGATATATTCAGAGAGTTTACGGCTGATATTACCCGCTACATGGTCCCAAAGCCTGTCGATCATATAAACGAAATTTACGCGTTCATCGATACCAGCATAGAGAAAATGATTGTCCGAGATCAGCTGGTCATGGCTATTCTGGAGATTGAAACAGGGCAGTTTTCAGGTGTCTGCGCGATTCATGGTAAAGAGCCGAGCGTGACTGCGGAGCTCGGTATTTGGCTTAGAAAGGGTTCGCAGGGCAAGAAACTGGGCCGTGAAGCTATTGCGCTTCTGGTGCAGTGGGCACGAGCCAATCTGGCGCTATCTTATCTCACCTACCCAGTCGATAAAAACAACATACCAAGCCGAAAGATTGCAGAGTCTCTGGGTGGTGTTGTGGTTGCTGAAGGTCAGCGGGAATCACTGTCTGGCACCAGCCTCAATGAACTGGTTTATCAGATTGATGCCGGGGAATGATGCAAGGCATCCCATCACTGACGGTCTTTGTTATCCCGGTTGTTCAGTTCATGCACCATGCGTCCCAGTGTGATCATGGCTTTCTCCAGTGTCTCGCTCCATGGCTGGGCGCAATTGAGTCGGATGAAGTTGCGATATTTCCGGGAGGCGGAAAATATCGGGCCCGGCGCAATACTGATGCGCTGCGCAAGCGCCTGCTGACAGAGTTGCAGCGAATCCACTTTTTCGGGTAATTCGATCCAGATGACGAACCCGCCCTGCGGTTGTGTGACACGGGTTTCTTGCGGAAAGTATTTCCCGACGGCGCGGGTCATAATCGATACCTGCCGCTGATAATCATGCCGTACCTGGCGCAGGTAGCGGTCGTAGCCGCCCTGCCTGAGAAAATCGGCAATCGCATATTGGGGCAAGGTTGGCGTGGCCAGGTTGGTGACATATTTTCGGTACGCTATCTTTTCCCGGTACTTGCCCGGTCTCACCCAGCCGATTCCGAGCCCGGGCGACAGGCTTTTGGAAAAGGATGAGCAATAGAGTACCTGTTGCTCGCTGCTGAAGGCGCTTACGGCGCGTGGTCGTCTGGCATCAAAACCCAGATCGCCGTAGATATCATCTTCGATCAGTGGAATGTCAGACTGCGCCAGTAAGTCCACCAGTGCCTGCTTGTTTTCATCCGGCAGGGTGCAACCCAATGGATTACTGACGTTTGGCACCAGTGCGCAGACTTTAACGGGCCATTTTTCCAGCGCCAGCGACAATGCGGCGAGGCTGATGCCGGTCTTCGGATCGGTCGGTATTTCCAGGGCTTTCATGCCCAGCACTTCGATGGCTTGCAGCAGTCCGTAAAACGCCGGGGACTCAATGGCAATGATGTCGCCGGGGTTCGCGATGGTTTGCAGACAAAGTGTGAGAGCTTCCTGACAGCCGCTGGTAATAATGATGTCATCCGGGCGGGTCTGGCAGCCGGCCTCTACCATGCGGCGCGCAATCTGCCGCCGCAGTTCCGGATTACCGGGCGGGAACTGGTAGGTGGATAGTTCATTGCCATACTTGCGCGCCATAGAGGACAGTGAGCGCTGGATCGCGCGCGTCGGTAAAAAATCTGAGTGGGGTAGGCGCGGCGCCCAGTTGCGCGAAATCCACTTCATTGGTGGCTTGTACAAGGCGCAGGACCAGTTCCTGACCGGTGACCGGTGTCGGTTTTTTCGAGGGACGCGACACAGCGGGGGGGGCCGGGACGGGCCAGGGTTGTGTACGAACATAGTAACCGGAACGAGGCCTTGCCTCGATCCGGCCTTCGTCTTCCAGCAGGCGCTGTGCTTGCACCACGGTGGAAATACTGACGTTGAACTGCTGGCTCAGTTTGCGCACGCCTGGTATCCGGTCGCCGGGCAGATACAGGCCCTGATCGATGCGCTCAATCAGTTGCCGGGCAATGTCTTCGTAGAGTTTGTCCAAAGATCGGGCCTCAGAGGGTTGAATACGGTACAGATTGGCAGTTCATGAACCAGTACAGAATAAGAATAAAGATAACTGTACCGTTCCATATAAAAATGTACTGAATCTGTATTGTTTCGAGTGTGCCGGTTATCCTATGTACCTGTCAATGAATAATCTGTCAGGGGACAACACCGGGAATGGCGGCAGCCATTGTGGCAGATGGCAGAAAGACGCCGGTCAGAGGGGTGCCGTCACCGTCACTGGATAACAGGAGTCTATAAATGCATCAGCAAAACAGCTTGCCCGTATTTCAGGTGGATGCCTTTACGACGAGTAAGGCATTTTCAGGCAATCCCGCAGCGGTTTGTCTGGTAGAGCAGCCACAGGATGCCACCTGGATGCAGGCCGTCGCGGCGGAAATGAATTTAAGCGAAACCGCCTTCGTCAGGTCCGCCGATGACGGATTTGAGTTGCGCTGGTTTACCCCGACTATCGAGGTGGATTTGTGTGGCCATGCGACCCTGGCTGCGGCGCACGTGCTGTGGGCGCAGGGCGTTGTGGAACCGGGTGAGATAATATCCTTTCAGACATTAAGCGGTTGCTTGCAGGCAAAACAGTCCGCCGGCTGGATTGAGCTGGATTTTCCCGCGGGGCCTGTCGCCAGTGTGGAGGCCCCTGAGGGTTTACTGCCGGCGTTGGGCATCGATCAGGCGTCCATCTATCGCAACCGCCTTGACTATCTGGTTTCAGTCACCACAGCAGCCGAGGTCCGGGATCTGGCGCCGGACTTCTCCCGACTGAAAACAGCGGACATGCGTGGCGTGATCGTGACCGCTCCCGCGGATGATCCCGCCTTTGATTTTGTGTCACGTTTTTTTGCACCGGCGGCCGGTATCGACGAAGACCCGGTCACCGGTTCCGCGCATTGCGCCCTGTATCCTTTCTGGCGTGAACGGTTAAACAAACCGGAGATGGCCGCGTTCCAGGCATCAAACCGGGGTGGTCTGGTTAAATTGCAGGGGCAGGGAACGCGCGTCATGCTCTCGGGCCAGGCGGTTACGGTGATGTCAGGCGCGCTCCATGTCTGACCTGGCGCAGTGCTGGATTAACGGTCGATTGATGCCGGGAAGTCAGGCAAGTATTTCCGTGTTTGATCACGGTCTGCTCTATGGCGATGGCGTGTTTGAGGGTATCCGGTTCTACCAGGGCCGTGCCTTTCGATTGTACGAACATTTGCAGCGCCTGATGGACTCAGCCGCGGCCATCCGACTGACTGTTCCGTATACGCAGGAAGCATTGACGCAGGCGGTTGCCGATATCCTCGACGCCTTTGCGGAACCGGACGGTTACCTTCGGCTCATCGTGACCCGTGGTGTCGGGCCACTGGGATTGAATCCGGAGAGTTGCACGCAGCCTACGGTGATTCTCATCGCTGATCGATTGTCGATGATCGACGACAACCAACGTCACCGAGGCGCAAAAGCGATTATTGCTTCCACCCGCCGCCTGCCTGCAGATGGACTCGATGGCCGAATTAAAAGCCTCAATTACCTGAATAACATTCTGGCGCGGATAGAAGCTAACCAGGCCGGCGCCGATGAAGCCGTCCTGCTTAATCAAAACGGTTACGTTGCCGAGGGTAGCGCAGATAATATTTTTGTGGTGCGTGATGGACATCTCTTTACGCCACGTCATACGGATGGCGCCTTGCAGGGAATTACGCGTGGCGTGGTGATGGCACTTGCCGCCGATAACGGAATACCGGTGGCGGCCTGTGCGCTGACATCCTATGATCTCTACACCGCGGATGAGTGCTTTCTGACCGGTACCGGTGCAGAACTGATCCCTGTGCGCGAAGTGGATGGTCGTCCGGTACGGCGTTGCCCTGGACCAGTATTCTCCCTGTTATCATGTGCATTCAGCGATCTGATTGCTTTAGAGACACAGCCCCGATGATCAAACCCAAAGCGATCGATCATGTCTGTTTATGGGTGCGTTCGCTGGCGAAATCCCGCGCCTATTATGAGACGGTATTCGACATGGTGGGCACAGAGCGGGCCGATTCACCGGATACGCTGGTTCTTGAATCCGACCAGGTCCATTTCTTCATGCAGGAATGCCGGGGAGATACGCGCTTTATCGAAAAGCAACATTTGTCGTTTGAAGTGGATAATTTACGAGATGTTATTGCCGGCCTGAAGAGCGCAGGAATCAGCGACTACACAATGGGCGAGGTTACTTTTCTGAAGTATCGAAACTACGCCTGGTGTGAATGGAAAGACCCGGACGGAATACGGCTGGAATGTATCGAGGTATCAAAGCTTTACGGTAAGAATCTGCAAAATTGAAAAGGAGTATGGGTTCTCATGAAATCAACGAACTACAATAAATGGATGGCCTGCCTGGCCATGATGGTCATTCTTACCCTGGCGGGATGTGCTGCTACGGTACAGGATTATAAGCGTCCGATCAGGGCCACAGCCGAATCGGCCGACGGCAGTCTGATTGTTTACGGCGTTCGCGGGCAGGGTGAGCCAACGATTGTCTTTGTTCATTGCTGGACCTGTAATCATACGTTCTGGGATGCACAGGTTGACTATTTTTCCCAACATCACCAGGTCATCTGGCTGGATCTGGCCGGTCATGGCGAGTCGGGCAGCCATCGGCAGCGTTATACCATGCAGGCTTTCGGTCAGGATGTGGCGGCCGTCGTTAAGCAGGTTGGCGCCCGCAAAGTCATTCTGGTCGGACATTCCATGGGTGGACCGGTCGTAGTGGAGGCCGCCAAACAGCTGGGTGATCGCGTGGTCGGGATTGTGGGTGTCGATACCTTTTATACACCTTTCGAGTATCCAGCCAGTCAGGAAGCGATCGCTGCATTCGTGAAGCCGTTTGAAACGGATTTCCACGGGACCAGTGACAAAATGCTGCACCCCATGTTTACCCCGTAGGCCGATCCGGCTGTAGTCGATTCAATCGTCGGCAAGTTCTCAGCGGCCGATCCGGAAGTCGGCGTCAGCGCCATGTATGAGCTTTTCGACTGGAATGCCCATCAGGCCCCCGCTGACATCAATGCTGTTGATTTAAGCCCTCTCCAGCGGGAGAGGGCTTAAGTCAACAGCATTGATGGTAATCGGGAGATTAGACGCGAGAGAACGGGAAGACTCTATTACGGAGCGCCTTGTTGATGTGCTGCGAGATGACAGAGTTATCTGTGGATTAGGCTTTCTTTCGCTTCACTTCAAGTTACGAAAGGCCCATTGCGCTGGGGATTATACAACAAAAGGCATTCTAGATATGGCGCTTTTCCTCGACCAAGATCATGAGCGCTACATTTCCTATGAATGCAAGCGACTTAACATTGTTACCAAAAAGGGAAAAAGAAAAGCTTCACTGGCAGGGGCGTATGTCGAGCAAGGGGTGATTCGTTACGCCACGGCCAAATATTCAGAAAAGCTACCCTACGGCTGTATGATCGGGTATGTAATGGATGGAGAAAAAAATTTCGCTTTTCAACAAATAGCCAGTGCGCTGAGGAAAAGAAAAAAATCAATTAATCTTGAAGTCGATGAAATTGAGGAAAAAGAAGGCTATTTCACTGAGTTTGAAACGATCCTGAATCCGTGACTCCAACCCCG
>DEII01000114.1:0-14667 GCA_002352385.1 Methylococcaceae bacterium UBA2778
CTCCGGTGTCCCGTACTTTTTTCGGTTCGCTGGCTTTGATGGAATGGGTTCGTCGAATATTTACTGGCACTATTATGGAACCCCATGATCCAATTCATCTTCCTGTTTTGTTAAGGTGGCTCAGGCGGCTCCCTTTTCCGCATAAGCTTGGCGTGCTTGAGCGCTTGTTCGGCGGTCAACTTCGGGACATGGGAGTCTGCTGGGTTCAAACATCGAACGGCGTGATATGGAAGCTTGATCTAACCGAAGGGACGCAGCGCTGGATCGTATTCGGAGAATATGAAGGAGCGCGGCAAATGGGCTGGATACGACAGTGGCTTTCCAGGGGGGGGGTAGTCATCGATTCGGGCGCGAATGTCGGCCAGATGGTGTTGTCTCTCGCGCCATTGCCCGGCGTCTCGATTCATGCGTTCGAACCTTTGGACAACGCGTGTGATTGGTTGCTGGAGTGCCTTACCAGATATCCGGATTGGTCGGTTTCAGTGAAGCGCTTCGGCCTATCAGCTACTGATGGATGCATCTCCCTGCAGGTCGATGGTGCGCGCAGTACGGCGCGTACTGACTGGTATCAGGGGAAAGATCTGCCGGTTACGCAGATTTCAGTCATGCCGCTGGATGATTATCTGCGAGATGAGAACGTGGAACGGGTGAGGCTCTGGAAGCTCGATGTGGAAGGGTGTGAGCTAGAGGCATTGAAAGGCGCTCGGCACTCTTTACGGCAACAGAGGATCGACGCACTCCTGATTGAGGTCTCGGCTGTCGCGCCGGTTGCCGAATTCCTGAAAGCGTGCGGTTATCGGCTCCATCTGATTGGCCCTGGTGGGCTTTTGACACAGGTCGTCGATACGATGACGCCCACTGGTAACATGGTAGCGTTGCCTGTCAAGGAGTAGTTGCGGGACCGCATGGAAATGCTTCACGTCATTCCCTCGCTCTCCTCGGTACACGGTAGTCCCGGCCGGGCAATGGCGTCGATGAGGCAGGCGCTGACGAAGCCCGGTGAGGAGGTGGAAACCGCGACCACGGATGACGAGGATCACGGGCGGCGGAACGGCAGACGCTGTGCTGCGACGCAGCATGAGAACGCCTTGACCCCCTGCCCGATGGCAGTTTAACCTTATGCGAATTCTTCATGTCGTGCCCTCCTACCTTCCGGCCACCCGCTACGGCGGGCCGATCTACTCGGTGCATGGCCTGTGCAAGGCGCTGGCGGCGCGCGGCCACGACGTGCAGGTGTTTACGACCAATGTGGATGGGGCGCGAGAGAGCGATGTTCCGCTGGGGCGGCCGGTGGCCCTCGACGGAGTGAATGTCTGGTATTTCCCGTCGCGGCGGTTGCGGCGCCTTTACTGGTCGCCGCCGATGATGGCGGCACTCAAGCGTGAAACCGGCCGTTTCGATGTGGTGCATCTGCATTCGGTGTATCTCTGGCCGACCTGGGCGGCGGCGCGGGCCGCTGGGCGCGTCGGCATTCCTTTCGTGGTGTCGCCGCGCGGTATGTTGGTGAAGGATTTGATCCGGCGCCGCAGCCGCTGGTTGAAAAGCGCCTGGATCAGGCTGATCGAACGACGAACCCTGGAACGGTCGGCGCGGGTCCATGTCACTTCGGCACTGGAGGCAGATGAGTTGGTGCGGTTCGGATTTCGGCTGCCGCCGGTGGTGACGATTCCGAACGGCGTGGAGCCGCCGTCGGCGTGGTCTGAAAGCACGGTCAGCTCAGATGTCGCAGAGCTGTTGCGACGTCGGCCGTTGGTACTGTTCCTGGGCCGCATCAGCTGGAAAAAAGGTTTGGACCGCTTGCTGCGAAGCATTGGCTGGCTTCCGGAGTGGTGCTGTCTGGTAATTATCGGCAATGATGAAGAGGATTATTTGCCAGAGCTGCAGCGGATTGCGGAATCGGAAGGTTTAGGAGACCGGGTCCGATTCCTTCCCCGCAGTGTTCACGGAGCCGACAAGGAGGCGCTGTTCGCCGCGGCGCGGGTGTTCGTGCTGCCGTCGTATTCGGAAAATTTCGGCAATACGGTATTGGAGGCAATGATTCGGGGGTGTCCAGTGGTGGTGACGGAAGAAGTGGGCGCGGCGGAGGTTGTACGCGCCGCCGGGGGTGGCCGCGTCGTCGATGCGGCTGGTTTGTCCGATGCATTGGAGGAACTGATCGCCGATGAGGCTTTGGCCGAGCGGCTGGGCGTGGCGGCGCGGGCGTTCGCCATGAAGCATTATCTTTGGGCCGGTGTTGCCGGGCGGATGGAGGCAATGTACCGGGAGGTTGCTGCCTGCAATGATGTTCCGGGCAATGCGTAGGTTTCATTGACCATGTCAATACTTGAACAGATCACACCGCTCATATTGACGCACAATGAAGAGGCGAACATAGGACGCGTTCTCGACAAACTGCGGTGGGCTAGGGATATCGTGGTGTTGGACAGTGGCAGCACCGATCGAACCACGGCGATTTGTGCGGAATATGATAATGTTCGAGTTGTGGCGCGACCTTTCGATTCGCATGCGGCGCAATGGAACTTCGTGCTTGGCAACACCGGCATCGGTTCGGATTGGGTTTTGGCGCTGGATGCGGACTATGTAGTGACGGAGGCTTTGTTGGAGTCGCTGCGGCGTCTCGATCCGCCGCCGGATGTCAATGGTTACCGGGTGCGGTTTCGATATTGTCTGTTCGGAGAGCCGCTATCCGGCTCCCTCTATCCGCCGGTCGTCGTACTCTTCAGACGCAAATTGGGAAGTTATGAGCAGGATGGTCATACGCAGCGGTTGAGGATCGTCGGCAAAGTGGCGGAATTGGAGGGAGAGATGCTGCATGACGATCGAAAACCGCTTTCGCGCTGGCTGGCCGCTCAGGCTCGTTATGCCCGACTGGAGGCGGAGTTGCTCCAACGAAAGAGTTGGGCTGAATTGAACTGGCAGGACCGGGTGCGCAAGCTTGTGGTTGTTGCTCCGCTTTTGACGCCGATTTATTGTCTTATCTTCGGCAGGGGCGTGTTCGACGGTTGGCGCGGACTCTATTACGCGATACAACGCGGCATAGCAGAAGCGATACTTTCGTTGGAACTTCTGCAAATGGAAACGAGCGAGGAGAACGCCTGGAAATGAATGATGCCTACAAAGATTACGGCTGGCACGAAGGCGCAGTTTGGAGCCACCAGTATCTGACGCCTGTCGTCGAAGCGATGCTGGTGGGCGAGCAGCGGCGAACGATCCTCGATCTCGGCTGCGGCAATGGTGCGCTGGCCTGCCGTCTGCTCGGGCAGGGGTTTGATGTCTACGGCTCGGATGCTTCGGAGAGCGGCATCGCTGTCGCCAACGCCAGCCATCCCAGGCACTTTTTCGTTCAGAACATCGACAGCGGCGCGCTTCCCGATGCATTGGCCGCAATTCCTTTCGATACAGTCATCTCGACCGAGGTGATCGAGCACCTTTATGCGCCGCGCGCCTATATGGCGCTAGTGCGCTCGGTGCTGAAAAAGAGGGGTGGGGAGTTGATCCTGTCGACCCCGTACCACGGTTATCTGAAGAATCTTGCCCTGGCCGCGGCGGGCAGGATGGATGACCACTTCACCGCGTTGTGGGATGGGGGCCATATCAAGTTCTGGTCGCGGCGAACCTTGACTGCTCTGCTGGGGGAGTTTGGCTTTGAGGTCAGGGAGTTCCGTGGCGCGGGGCGGGCGCCTTGGTTGTGGAAGTCGATGGTAGTGCGGGCTGTGATTGGTGCCGGCGGAGAGTGAAGGAATTCTCTGGTGCCGAGGCTCTGCTAAAGAGGTGAATAAAATGGTAAAACAATGTCCCTTTTGTGGTAACAAGCATTTGACGGCAACGGCGACGCAATATATCTACCAGCATGATGATCGCTTCCTGGTGGTCAATTCCGTGCCTTGCCTGGAGTGTGATTACTGCGGAGAACAATATTTTGGGGCAGACGTGCTGAAAAAAA
Source organism: Methylococcaceae bacterium UBA2778 (assembly GCA_002352385.1). Taxonomy (GTDB): domain Bacteria; phylum Pseudomonadota; class Gammaproteobacteria; order Methylococcales; family UBA2778; genus UBA2778. The sequence continues at coordinate 3,944 of DEII01000114.1, forward strand.
TCGAGCAGGAATTTTCGGCGCTTGAGAACTCCAGGAAGGTGCCGCAACGTACGATTGAAGTGCCAATGGAAGATTTCACTATGATTTAGAAGCCGCTGGCATGGGGGGGCCGAGCAGAGCCTCGGCACCGGGAGCCAGGAGGGCGTGGAGGGTCGCTTCGGGCGAAAATCCCCTTCTGCTCCCTTTAAACGAAGAGATCGTTACGCCGTTGGCTGAGGACCGTGAACCGATACGAAAATAAAGGATGTTTTCTTGATAATATTAGGCATCAATGCATATCACGCCGACTCGTCCGCCTGTCTGTTAGTGGATGGCGAAATCATTGTGGCGGTGGAGGAGGAGCGATTCCGCAGACTCAAACACTGGGCGGGCTTCCCGTCGGAATCCATTCGCTGCTGTCTGCATGAGGCAGGCAACGGGTTGAGCGATGTCGACCACATCGCCATCAATCAGGATTCCAGGGCCAATCTCGGCAGGAAGATTGCGTTCACGCTTGCGAAGCGCCCCGATCTCGGGTTGGTGCTGGAGCGGCTGCGCAACAAACGGCAGCGGGCGAGTGTCGAGGCGCATCTGGCCGGGTCGTTTCCCGATGCCTCTTTCCGGGGGCAGGTTCACAGAGTAGAACACCATCTGGCGCACCTCTCTTCGGCATTTCATGTCTCGCCCTTTGCAGAGGCCGCGGCAGTCTCGGTGGACGGCTTCGGCGATTTTGCCAGCGCTGCCTGGGGGGTGGGGCGCGGGAGCGAGGTGCGAGTGGATGAGCGGGTCCATTTTCCCCATTCGCTGGGGATCTTCTACCAGGCGTTGACGCAGTATCTTGGATTTCCCCATTACGGCGATGAATACAAGATCATGGGGCTGGCGCCTTACGGTGAACCGCGCTATCTGAAAGAGATGCGGCGGATCGTTGAGTTGCGCGGTGGCGGCGGCTTTCGCTTGAATCTGGATTTTTTCCGTCACCACCGGGAAAAGGTGGATTACGAATGGGATGACGGGTCGCCTGTCGTCGGCCTATTGTATTCGAAGGCGCTCGAGGATCTGCTCGGCCCGGCGCGCCGGAAGGGCGAGGCGTTGACGCAAGAGCACAAGGATCTGGCCCGCTCGGTTCAGGCCATGTACGAAGAGGCTCTCTTCAATCTGCTGAACCGGCTGTACGAGCGGCACAAGCTGGAGGCCGTGGCGTTGGCCGGCGGCTGCGCCATGAATTCGGTAGCCAACGGCAAGATCACCCGTAATACACCGTTTCGCAAGGTCTATGTTCAGTCGGCCGCGGGCGATGCCGGCGGGGCGATCGGTGCGGCGTTGACTGTCTGGCACCGATTGAACCCAACCGCGCCCCGATTCGAGATGGCGCACGCCTATTGGGGACCGGCGTTCAGCAATGGGCAGATCGGGGCAGAGCTGGAACGGCGGCGGGGTGAAATCGAAGGGCAGAACTGCACCATCGAACGAATCGAGGATGAGCGGACGCTGCTGGAAAAGAGTGCCCGGGCGGTGGCGGAAGGGAAGGTGGTCGGCTGGTTTCAGGGACGGATGGAGTGGGGCCCGCGCGCGCTCGGCAACCGATCCATCGTTTGCGATCCGCGGCGGGCGGACATGAAGGATATCCTCAATCTCAAGATCAAGCGGCGCGAATCGTTCCGTCCCTTCGCCCCTTCGATCCTGCGCGAAAAGGTTGCAGAGTGGTTCGAACTGGACGACGATGTGCCGTTCATGATGAAGGTGTTCCCGATCCGGGAGGAGCAGCGCGCGAGGATTCCCGCAGTGACCCACGTCGATGGCTCCGGCCGGCTGCAGACGGTGTACGAACGGACCAACCCGCGCTATTACCGCCTGATCCAGGCGTTCGAGGCGATCACCGGCGTGCCGATGGTTTTGAACACTTCGTTCAATGAGAACGAACCGGTGGTATGCCGGCCGGGCGAGGCGTTGGACTGTTTTCTGCGCACGAAGATGGATGTTCTGGTGGTCGGCGATTTTTTTGTGGCCCGGCAAGAGGTCGGATAGCCTTCTTGTTTTTCCTGGAGCGGCGGAGCTGGTGCGGCGGATTCTCGGGGGGCGGCGGAGCCTCGGTGCCAGGAGATGGTAGCGCGATTCTTGGCGATTGGTTTTGACGCGGTGTGTAGAGAGGTTCGGCATTGAGTATTCTAAACAACTTGAGGTTTATCACCCGGCATCCACTGACTCGGAATGCCCGGCTTGCGACTCTTGTCCGCTGGCTGCGGTGGCAGGTGGGGAGCCGGTTGCTGCCCGGGCCGGTGATTGTTCCTTTTGTCAACGACACAGGTCTGATCGTGCGGCCGGGAATGACCGGTGCGACCGGCAACGTCTATTGTGGCCTGCACGAATTTGAGGACATGGCGCTGGTGCTGCACGCGCTGCGCCTGGGCGATCTGTTTGTCGATGTCGGAGCAAATGTCGGCTCCTACACGGCTCTTGGGGGGGGCAGCCGGCGCGCGCTGTATCAGCATCGAGCCCATCCCTGAAACCTTCGCGTGGCTGCGGAAGAATATCGCCGTCAATGGATTGAGCGAGCAGGTGCAGGCATTGAATATCGGCCTGGGGCGGGCGGAGGGAACGCTGCGTTTTACCGGCGGGCTTGACACGGTGAATCATGTGCTGGTTGACGATGAAGCGACAACCGATGCCGTTGACGTGGCGGTGCAGACATTCGATGCAGTGGTGGGCGATATCGGGCCGACGTTGATCAAGATCGATGTCGAGGGCTTCGAGACCGAGGTGATCGCCGGCGCTGACCGCGGCCTACTCTCGTCGAATCTTCTGGCTGTGATCATGGAACTGAACGGGAGCGGCGGCCGCTACGGCTTCGATGAGGATGCCCTGCATCGAACGATGCTCGAGCGCGGCTTCGAGACCTTTCGATACGAGCCGTTCGAGCGGAGGCTGGAATCGCTGGACGGTGCCCGATCCAGCAGCGGCAACACTCTGTACGTGCGCGATGCGGCAAAGCTGGCCGAGCGGGTGCGCACGGCGCCGCGATTCCGGTTGGGAATCGGTAAGGAGATTTGAGCGGAAACGGTGTTGGGGGTGTTATAGTAAGGGCTTGGAAGCCGTTTTCCTCTCGTTCCCTTAGCGACGCCTGGGCGTAAATGCCGGCTTGCGGTTTGGCGGGTTCAGTATGGATTTCCGCGTAGGACCGGGGGAACCAGAGCAACAACAGCAGATTTTAATACCACGACAACAGTGACCTTCGATACGCTGGAGCTGGTAGAAAAGCTCAAATCTTCAGGAATTCCCCAGGAACAAGCCGAAGAGGTTGTGCGAACGATTGCGGAGGCACAGACACAGCTCGTCACCAAAACCGATCTGGATGTCGCCCTGGCGCCAATTCGCACCGATCTCGCCATATTTAAATGGATGATTGGTGTTCTGTTGGCCGGTGTCATATCCCTCGTTCTCAGAACCTTTTTCTGAAATTAAGCGTCTGGTGAAAGAGAAAGACAGAAAGTAACCGTTCACGGTTGACCGTTAGCGAAAGGTCACGGCATGCGGAATGGCTTAATACGGCTTGCAATGAGTGAAAGTCCCGAAAAGATGATGTCGGCTGACGATCGCTCTATATGAGCGATCGAGGCCTGACCTCGCCGGCTTTTCCGGCGGTGATCATGGAGCTGAACGGAAGCGGCGGACGCTACGGGTTCCAGAAGTGGCTGGAGGCAGCGGTTTTCTGTCTTTTGCTGGTGCCGGGGCTCCGCCTCGGTACGCTCGGCCTGGCGGCGTTGCTGCAAGTGACCGGAAGAAGTGCAGACAACGGATGTCAAATGGATGGCCGCCGGAGTCAAGCCAATCGCTCAAAGCATGAAGTGGCTCGGAAAGCAAAGGTCGAATGACGAAAAAGGGGAAACTGATCAAGGCAATCAGGAATAATCTGAGAGCTGTGCGATTTGACGATGCTTGCCGAATCGCCGAAATGATCGGGTTCAGCTTGAGAGGTGGCAAAGGCTCACATAAGATTTATGGCCGACAGGATGAACCATTGCTGCTGAACTTGCAGAATCGACGTGGATACATCAAGCCGTATCAAGCCAAGCAATTAATAGACATGGTGGATAAGTATGATGATGAATCGTCATAAATATTTGATTGAAATCTTTTGGAGCGACGAAGACGAAGGTTTCATTGCGATTGCGCCAGACTTGCCCGGCTGCAGCGCTTTTGGTGATTCGCCGACGGAGGCATTGGAGGAGATGGAGGATGCGATGACGGCATGGCTTGAAGCTTGCAAGAATATGGGCAGAAGAGTGCCGGAAGCCAAAGTGAGACCTCAACAGGTCGCATGAATCCCTTCGAACGAAGATGAATCCACTCGTCGGTCGGTGCTGCTTGGGACGATGGAAAGCGGCAGAGTTGCTGGCCAGGGTGCCGAGGCGGAGTCTTTCTGGTACCGAGGCTCCGCATCGGTACCTTCGGCTTGGCGGCTCTGCCGCAAGTAGGTGGGAGCAAACGTCGGCTCCAACACAGTTCTTGCCGGGTTTTGACGAGGATGGCTTCCATCGAACAATGCTTGATCGCGGCTTCCGCCTCGGCGGTTCGGCTTGGTGGTTCCGCCACAGGTAAACAGGAGCCGCTGCTCCGAATCGCCACGGTGCGTTCGGACACGAGGAAGAGCAAAAGATTTGTCAGCAGGCTGACCAGGCTGCGCATAAGCAGCACAACCAAACAGCCGAGCATGGGTAAAAGCCGTTACAAAATTGTCAGCGAAGGCGCGACGCCTTATTTCCTCACCTGCACCGTTGTCAATTGGCTGCCGGTTTTTGGAAATCCGGCCATTGCGCAAATCATCATCGACTCTCTGCGTTTTCTTCAGGAGCACGATCGTCTGTCTCTCCACGGCTATGGCATTCTGGAAAATCATCTGCATCTGATCGCCTCGGCGGATGACTTGTCGAAAGAGATCGGTGATTTTAAGTCGTTCACTGCGCGATCGTGTGTCGATTGGTTTCGGAAGAACGACAAACGGTGGGTGCTGAAGCAGCTGCGGGTTCATAAAGTGCCGCATAAAACCGGGCAGGATGTTCAGTTTTGGCAGGAAGGTTGTCATCCGCAGTGGATAAAGAGTGGCGAGATGTTGTTGAACAAGCTGGAGTATATTCACAATAACCACGATGAAACGTGGTTACGTGCATGATCCGGCCCATTGGCGCTATTCGAGCTACCGGAATTACACGGGGCTGGAAGCGGTTCTTCCGGTTGAGATGATTGCTTGAGGCGGCAGAGCCGCTTGTGTGGGGCACCGAGGCAGAGCCTCGGTGCCAGGAGAACGCTTGATCACCCACGACCAGAACTTCAAGAATCTCATTCTCGACTACCCGCGGCAGGCGCTGGCCTTTTTTGCCGCCGAAGAGGCGCGCGGGATCGTCGATGTTGAAGCGCGGATCGTTCCGGTTCGCCAGGAACAGCTCAAGGAGCGGTTGGGCGACCGCTTCCGGGAGCTGGATGTTCCGCTGCTGGTGGAGTGGCCGGACGGTCGCCGCGAAGCCGTGCTGTTCGTCATCGAGGAAGAGAGCAATCCCAGTCGTTTTTCGATTCACCGGTTGGCGCACTATTGTTTGGATCTCGCGGAACTGTTGAAGACCGACCGGGTGGTGCCGGTGGTCGTTTTTCTGCGCGGCGGTTGCGGACGAGCGGAGCTGGTCTTGGGTGGCGAACGCCACACCTATCTGAGCTTTCGCTATCTGGGATGCGCCTTGGCTGAACTGCCGTTCGAGCGCTACTGTGACAGCGACAATATCGTCGAGCGGCTGAATTTGCCCAACATGAGGTATGCGCGGGAGCAGCGGATCGAGGTATACGCCCATGCGGTGCGAGGCTTGACGACCTTGGAACCCGACCTCGAAAAACAGATCAAATACCTGGGGTTCATCGACATCTACAGTGGGCTGGACGACAATGAACTGGCCCGTTATCAACAAGAATATCCGGAAGAGGCGGAAACCATGACTACATTTGCTGAGCGATTTATCGAACAGGGCAAGCAGGAAGGCAAGCGGGAAGGCGAGCAGGAAGGTGAAGCCCGGATTCTGATCCGCTTATTGCAGCGCAAATTTGGTGATGTGCCAGAAGCGATCCGGCGGCGAATCGAATCGGCGGATGCGGATACGCTGCTGGATTGGGCGGACCGCATATTGACTGCGCGGAGTCTGGAAGATGTGGTCCGGTAAATTGTCCGTTCCAGTCTTGCTCGCGCCATCGGCGCGGCAGAGCCGCTGAGGGCAGGGTGCCGAGGCTCTGCCGCGAGGGAGTGGGGAAATTGCTCAAAGGGCAGTCGATACCCGCGGCGGCGCCTGCCCACCTCTGAAACAGCGGGGCGGATAATCCGGAATCGGTGAGGCGCACAGGGGGGATGCGGCGGAGCCGCTGGAGCAGGGCACCGAGGCAGAGCCCCGGTACCAGGAGAACAGGTTGACTGGAATCGAGATGGTGTCATGAAAAAACTTCCGATTGGAATTCAGACGTTTTCCGAGATCATTGATGGAGGCTACTACTATGTGGACAAAACTCCGCTGATCTCGAGCATGGTGACGGCCGGGAAGTACTATTTCCTGTCTCGTCCCCGGCGGTTTGGGAAATCGTTGTTGGTGAGTACGTTAAAGGCGGCGTTTTCCGGGCAGAAGGAGCTGTTCAGCGGCCTCTATCTTGAAACACATTGGGATTGGGGTATCAGCTATCCGGTCGTCAGCCTCAGTTTCGGGCGAGGCGTTGTTCAGAGTCGGCCTGAACTGGATCAGCGCATTGATGCGCTGCTAGGTGAGAACGCGGCGCGGCATGGGATCGAGTTGAAGAATCCATCGTTGCCGGACCGGTTTTCGGAGTTGATTCAGGCCCTTCATCGCCAATCGGGTCAGCGGGTGGTGATCCTGGTGGATGAATACGACAAACCGATTCTGGACAACATCGACAGGCCTGAAGCTGCTCTGGAGATCCGCGAGGGGTTGAAGAACATCTATTCGGTGATCAAGGACAGCGATGCCGATATCAAATTCGCGTTTCTCACCGGAGTGAGCAAGTTCAGCAAGGTGAGTCTGTTCAGTGGGCTGAATAATTTGGAGGATATTACTCTGAGCCCCGAATATGGAACCCTGTGCGGGTATACCGAGCAGGAGCTTATCGATGTTTTTGACGACCGATTGCGCGATGTCGATCTTGGTGAGTTAAGTGACTGGTACAACGGCTACAACTTCCTCGGAGATGCCGTTTATAATCCCTATGATGTGCTGCTCTATCTAAAGCATCGGCGCTTCAGAAATTACTGGTTCGAGACCGGCAGTCCGTCGTTTTTGATCAAGTTGGTTCAAAGCCGTCGGTATGCAGTGCCGAATCTGGAGTCGATCGAAGCCGGCGATGCGCTGCTGTCGAGCTTCGATGTCGACCATATCGAACTTGAAACGCTGCTGTTCCAGACCGGCTACCTGACGATCAAAGGAACGAAACAGCAGGGAGCGCGGATGATCTACCGGTTGGGCTATCCCAACAGGGAGGTCAAGATGAGTTTGACCGAAAGTCTGCTGAACCATTTTGTCGGACGGCCGATGGAACGCGAACGCAACCTTTCGGCTGTCTATGAAGCCCTCAACAGCGGCGATGTCGAAGCGTTGGCCAAGATCTTTCACGCCTTTTTCGCCTCCATCCCTTATGACTGGTACCGGAAAAATCAGCTGTCCGGTTATGAAGGGTACTATGCGTCGATCTTTTATTGCTATTTCTGCACGCTGGGTCTGGATGTCGTGGCCGAGGAGTGCAGCAATAAAGGCCGGCTGGATCTGGCGGTGCGGCTCGAGGATAAAGTTTATATTATCGAGTTCAAGGTGCTCGGGGAAAAAACCGCAAAGGGGGATGCTTTGCAGCAGATCAAGGCGAAGGGCTATGCGGAGAAATACCGGAAGGCGGGGCGGTCGATCTATCTGTTGGGAGTGGAGTTCAACAAGGAGGATCGGAATATCGAGGGGTTTGAGTGGGAAGTCTTCGCCGTGTGAGGCAGGCGTTTGCCTCGGTGCTTTTGGCTTGGCGGCTCCGCCGCAAGTAAGATATGGGAGGAACGGTATGACGGACGTTGTAAAGGGTATGAAAGCCGTTTTTCTCCCCCCGCTGTTTTTCAGATAATGTCGCGGCCGTTCATTGTGTCGGCTGGTGTGGGGACGTCGAGGCAGAGAGTCGGCACCAGGACGTGAATGATTAGCCGCCAGGTCGGACAGCGTATTTTTCTGAATGAATCGTGGGGTCTGTAGGTCAGATAGTTATGACGATTTTTTTATTCGGTGAGGGGTGTGATGAGCGTACAGGATATTCGCGAAACGATTAAGAAGGAATTGCCTGTGTTGATCCGTGAAGACCCGGAAATTCAGGCATTAGTGCTCGACCTTGCAAAGCAGCGATTTGCCGATCGAGCACAAACGGAGAGCCGGTTTGATCTGTTGCTCCAGGAATTGCAGGAGGACCGGCAGGAGCAGAAGAGGCGATGGGACGAGCAGCGAAAGTTATGGGATGAGCAGCAAAGTCGGTGGGATGAGCAGCAAAGTCGGTGGGAAGAAAACAAGCGCGAATTCGATCGCATGCATGAAGAGATCATGGCCATTGCGGAGAAGCATGAGCACAATATGGGGGCAATCGGCGCTCGCTGGGGAATACAGTCCGAGGAATCCTTTCGTAATGGTTTGGCGGCCATACTGGAAAAGAGTTTTGGCGTCGATGTTGTCAACGTGACCGAATACGATGAAGAAGGAGAGGTGTTCGGTCGTCCTGACCAGGTGGAGTTGGACGTGATCGTGAAAAACGGCATGTTGATTATCTGTGAGATCAAGTCTTCCATCGACAAGGCAGGTATGTATATTTTCGAGCGAAAGGCGCGGTTCTATGAAAAGAGGCATCATCGTACGGCCAACCGGCTGTTGGTGATATCACCGATGGTCGATTTGCGGGCGCGCCGGGTAGCTGAAAAGCTGGGGATCGAGGTGTACAGCCATTCCCGGGATGTCGAGACCATTTGAATCATGGCCGCACAGTGATCGGGGCTTCGGTAAGCCATGGATGCACACGTCGGTGGTCGACGTCCGGCGGCGGGTGGCCGATGGGGCACTGCGTCATTTCGATGAGCCATCGTTTCTACAATGACGCTGCGGGGGAATTACCTGCATCGCATTGATTCGCTCCCCTATCGTCAATCAGTCTCTGTCAATGGAAAAAGGCCGCGAACGACCATTGATTCCGCAGTTCCCTCTCCCTCTGGGAGAGGGAATCCGAATAATTTCCCTGCATCTTGTCGCTGAGCGGAAGGACGGCTGGGGCAGGCCGCCGCGGCAGAGCCTCGGAGCCGGCGGAATCGTTCCATTCAAAAGGGCGCTTCGCTCGAACGGGCGGCGACGATAACAGGGTATGAAAGTCGTTTTTCTCAACCGCTTCTTTTTCCCGGACCATGCAGCCACCAGTCAGCTCTTGAGTGATCTTGCGTTCGATTTGGCGGATCGCGGCTATGATGTCCATGTGATTACCAGCCGTCAGCGCTACGATGACGCATCGGCTCGATTACCCGCTGAGTCAGTGGTAAAAAGTGTTCGGATACACAGGGTGTGGACGTCGCAGTTCGGGCGGGGCCATTTGCCCGGGCGTGTCATCGATTATCTCACCTTTTATCTCACCACCGCCCGGGGCTTATGGCGCCTCATCGGAAAAGGCGATGTGGTGGTGGCGAAGACCGACCCGCCGCTGATTTCGGTTGTTGCTGGTTGGGTTGCGGACTGTCGCGGTGCGATGGTGGTGAATTGGCTGCAGGATCTTTTTCCGGAGGTGGCGATTGAATTGAATGTAAGGTTTCTGCCGGGGTGGATGGGAAAAATCCTCGAGTGGCTGCGCAACCGTTCGCTGCACGGCGCCCGCATGAACGTTGTGCTGGGGAGGTTGATGAGCGATCGGTTGGCTGCGCTGAATGTGGATAGGGATCGGATGCGGATCATTCACAATTGGGCCGACGGCCGCGCGATCGTTCCCATTCCTCCGGACGACAACCCGTTGAGAAAGGAGTGGGGGTTGGAAGGTCGGTTTGTGGTCGGTTATTCGGGCAATTTGGGAAGGGCGCATGAGTTTTCGACGCTCCTGGAGGCGATGGAACGGCTGAAAGAGGACGATCGGATCGTTTTCCTTCTGATTGGGGGCGGGCCCCGGTTGGCGCGGGTCAAGCTTGAAAGCGCCCGCCGCGGTTTGACCAATGTGTTGTTCAAACCCTATCAGCCGCGCGAATTGTTGTGCTTGAGCCTTGGTGTTCCTGATTTGCATGTTGTCGTTTTACAGCCCAGGCTCGAAGGATTGATCGTGCCGAGCAAGTTTTATGGCATCGCTGCGGCCGGTCGGCCGACGCTGTTGATTGGAGCCAAGGATGGAGAGATTGCACGAATCCTTAATGAGACCGAAGCTGGTTTTGTCTTTCCTGTCGGCGCGGGCGAGGCGCTTGCGGAGAAGGTCGCGGAGTTGTCCTCCGATCCTGCGCGCTGCTTGAGGTTGGGGCGCAATGCCCGTACTGTGTTTGAGCAGCGTTTTGATTGCGATTTGGCGCTGCGCGCTTGGCGTGATCTGTTGTCGGGTCTTGCGGACACCGCTTCGGTCGCGGTTGCTTCGGGTCGTGATGGTGCGTGAATTGAGTGAATGTAACCATTCAGATCCCCCTCACTCTAACCCTCGATGCTGTTGGGTTAAGATGAGGTGCTCCTTCTCCC
>DEII01000114.1:14700-25323 GCA_002352385.1 Methylococcaceae bacterium UBA2778
GGGGATCTAAATGGCTGAGTTCCTTTGCAGCGAGCCGTCCGCCCGTCTGCTTCCCTTGGTGCTCGAGGATGCGATCAGGATGGGCATCACCCGGCGCCGGCGGTTTGTCGATCGTCTTGTGGCCAGAATCGAGCAGCAGATTGTTCCGTTGCCCTACAATGCATGGCGGGCGTTGGAGGCGCTGGATTCGACAATGGAAGTGACCATTCCTTCGTGATCGATCGTTGATCCGGTTTCGATCGCTCAATGGACTATTTTCTGAGCAAGCTGCTGCCGCTGTTCGTTTATCCGCTGGGATTGGCTCTGCTGCTTATGTGCCTGGCGCTGCTCGCCGTGGTCGGAAACCATAAGCGGGTGGCGACTCTCCTCCTTGCCATGAGCGTGGTGGTGCTGTGGACGGCATCGACGCCGACCTTTTCCTCTTTTTTGCGTGGGACATTGGAAGGCGCTTTTTCGCCGCTGCCTGCTGCGGATTATCCTGCGGCCGATGCGATCGTTGTGCTTGGAGGCGTGATCAATGCGCCGAAGGAGGCGACGCATACCTATGATCTGAGCAGGAGCGCGGACCGGCTGCTGCAGGCGAGACGCCTCTACCGGGCCGGTAAAGCTGCGCGCATCATCGTCTCCGGCGGAGGCAGTGAGGGGCGCGTGCCGGAGGCGGAGCTGATGGCTGCTGTCTTGGTGGAGTTGGGGGTGCCGGCCACTGCGATTATGAAGGAGGCTCGAAGCCGCAATACCCGCCAGAACGCCATCGGGACCCGGGCCATAATGGAACGGAACGGCTTTCGCCGAATTTTGCTGGTCACCTCGGCATTTCACATCCGGCGGGCCTTGGCGACATTTCGGGCAGTGGGAATCGATGCGGCTCCGGCGCCGACCGATTTCGAAGTTGCAGAGGCTGAGTTCGAAATTCTGCAATGGCTGCCGGACGCTGAAGCGCTGTTCGAGACCACCTATCTGTTGAAAGAGTACCTGGGGCTGCTGGTTTATCGCTTGCGCGGCTGGGTGGAGTAGGCTGCAACAGTCAATATTGTTGATTTAACGCCACCGCGGCACGTAGCCTGGATGAAGCGATGGTGTAATCCGAGATTGACGGGCTTGTTCACCCCGGATTCCGCAAGCTCCATCCGGGCTACGTCGGCTAAGGGGAGCGAACGCTTGTAGTGCAGCATGTCGCCGTACCGTCGAGCGGTGGGACCGGTTTTACCATGCTGGAGCAGGGGAACGAGTGGACGTCGGCGGCATGTTTCCTCGTTCCATAAAACCTCTCTGTCGCCAAACCCTGTTTTTGGTGTTGCTTTTGTTTTTTGGATTGCGTAACATTTAATGGCTTGAATTTGGTTGCGACGGTAAGATGATTTGGATGACTCTTTATCTCTTCCGGGAAGGAGTGGATGACCTTTCGGAACGACTGACAGTTTGTCAGTTCGCCGTTGTCCGCTCAGCCTGAGGAGCGCTCTCTTGTGCCTTATTTGCTCTGCAAACCAAATGGGGGTTGCTGTCCGTTTGGACCGGCATTTTGTTGGCGCCGCGCTGAGAAGTCGATGTGTCTGAGTCTGAATAATAAGCTAGCTGTTTCGCAGGCTGGGAGGCTAAAATGCGAATTGCTCTGATACCGTTTGTTTCATTCTGCTTGTCGGCTGTTTTCGTCGGTTGGCTGGTCCCGATGGGCAACCGATTCGGCTTGATCGATGTACCGAGCGCGCATCGCGCGCACCAAGGTGCAACGCCTTTGGTGGGCGGCATTGCGATGTACTGTGCAATCGTTGTCAGCAGCGGATTGATGCACGGCATCTATGGCTTCGGTTTTTCCGATATCCTGCTGATCGCCTGTGGTCTATTGGTCCTGATGGGTGTTCTGGACGACCGGCATCATCTGAGTGTCGGAATCAGGATGGCTTTCGAGGCGAGTCTCGCCCTTCTGGTGATCAATTACGATGGTGCCGTTTTACGGTCTTTGGGCCCGCTTTTGAGTAGCCACCCCCTTGATCTGGGTGTCTTCGCCGCTCCGTTTACCGTTTTTTCCATCCTTGGCGCCATCAATGCCATGAATATGATGGACGGCCTCGACGGTCTTGCCGGCATGGTGGCTCTCGCCGTTTTTCTATTGATGGCGGTTTTGGCCGCGGTCGCCGGCTTGACCCAGTTGTTTTTGCTTTTGCTCTGCCTGAGCGGTATTATCGCCGGTTTTCTTCTCTACAATTTTCGCTTCGACAGCAACAAAAGCGCCTCTGTATTCATGGGGGATGCAGGCAGTACGCTGCTCGGATTTCTGATCGCCGTTCTGCTGGTCGATCTGTCACGAAACGGCGCCGATTACTTTCATCCGGTGACCGCTCTATGGCTGTTCGCTCTTCCACTTTATGATACGCTCGGCGTCATGGCGAGGCGGGTGTGGCTGAAGCAGTCGCCTTTCAAGGCGGATCGCAACCATCTGCACCATATTTTGCTCGATGTCGGCTTTCGCGTCAGGCACGTCGTTCTGATCCTGTTTGGCCTGCAGCTGGGTTTTGGGCTGATAGGTTTTGCCGGTTTAATGGCTGGGGCGTCCGATGCTGTTATGTTTTATCTCTTTCTTGCTGGCTGGCTTGTTTATCTCTATTTTTTTATCAGTCCCTGGCGGGTCGTTCCCGGGTTGCAGAAGATTCATCAGCACATCAGTTTGTCCGGGCATCGTACCAGAAGGATTTTTATCGGTAATCTGCCGGCCGAGCAGACGCCGGCCCTTGCCGTGGTGTGCGAGTTACTCGGCCGCTACCTCTCCAACACATTCCACCTGTTCACCAAAACCGACCGGGATGGGACAGTACTCTCCTGTTTTTGCGTCGTCAAGGTCGAGGCCGATGACGTTGATGCGCTGTTGCGCTATCTGCGGGAGCGCAACAGCGGCGTCTTGGTGATTCGCGAGTATCAGACTCGCCAGCGGCAGCGACCGCTTTCCCTGCTGGCAAGACGGCTCAAACAATTGATGCGCCGACCGCGGGCGGAATGGATGGGCCGGTCGACAAAGACCTATCTCAGCTACAGTTCGGTGCGGGATTCCATCCATAAAAAATATCACTCGTAACCAATGCCGGACGAACACGCTGAACATAAGCGACCCGCTAGGAGGCTGTCCGAGAATAGCGATCGTAGCGAGGGCAATACTGATTGAGTCAGATTTATCGATCATTTGAGGCGAATAGTGGGCCTATTTAACGACAAATCCGCCGGGAGCGGATTTGGACCGCTGAAAGCGACCCCGAAGGGGTGAAGTACAGGGATGTATTTCATCAAAATGATCGGGAAATCTGACCGATCAGGTTTGTCCGCAGTAGATCAGTCTATTCTCGGACAGCCTCCTGGGGATCGATGAATGCCCGGCGGCCTCTGCTTCGCAGTTGCTTGATCCAATGCTATAATAATTAGTTCTCTGTGGTTTCCAGGACGTAGGGCGTTCAGCTGCGCGGTTCCGCCATAATGCGACGTTGGTGGTGTTCGGATTCAGGCAAGCGGAAGCCTTCTTATGCTGCACCGACTGCGCTTTTTCCCACCTGCAGCTCTATTCTCAATGCTTCCTGGCTCAAGCAGAAGACGGAACATATTTTTCAACTGACGAATTCAAAATAGATGTTACAAAAGCTACGCAATATCGCCATCATTGCTCATGTCGATCACGGGAAGACCACTCTGGTCGATCAATTGCTGCATCAATCAGGGACGTTCGCGGCTCATGAGCAGATCAGCGAGCGGGTCATGGATTCCAATGAGCTCGAGAAAGAGCGCGGCATCACCATCCTGGCCAAGAACACGGCGATTGACTGGAACGGTTATCATATCAACATCGTTGATACCCCGGGGCATGCCGATTTCGGCGGCGAGGTCGAACGCGTGCTGTCGATGGTGGATTCCGTGCTGCTGCTGGTCGATGCGGTCGACGGGCCTATGCCGCAGACCCGTTTTGTGACGCAGAAGGCATTCGCGCTCGGTTTGAAACCGATCGTGGTGATCAACAAGGTCGATCGCCCGGAAGCACGGTCGGACTGGGTTCTGGATCAGACGTTCGATCTGTTCGACCGGCTCGGCGCCACCGATGAGCAACTCGATTTTCCGGTTGTCTATACCTCGGCGCTCAAAGGATTCTCCGGTCTGGCTGCCGATATCGACAGCGGTGATATGACACCGCTGTTCGAGACGATCGTTGATCAGGTTCCTCCGCCTGATGTGAACACGGATGGACCCTTTCAGATGCAGGTCAGCAGTCTGGATTACAATACCTATGTCGGGGTGATCGGCATCGGGCGTCTTCAACGCGGCACCGTCAGCACCAACACGCCGCTGGCCGTGGTCGGTCGTGACGGTCGGCAGCGCACGGCGCGCATCCTCCAGATTTTTGGCTTTCACGGCCTGGAGCGGGTGGAAGTGCCTGATGCGCAGGCGGGGGATATCATTGCCTTTACGGGCATCGAACCGCTCGAGATTTCGGATACGCTTTGCGATCCGGCGCATGTGGAGGCCTTGCCGCCGCTGACCGTCGACGAACCAACCGTGAGCATGACGTTTCAGGTCAATCAATCGCCGTTCGCCGGCAGAGAAGGGAAATATCTGACCTCGCGCCAGATCCGGGAGCGGCTGCAACGGGAACTGCAGCACAATGTCGCATTGCGTGTGGAGGATACCGACGACCCTGATAAATTCATGGTTTCCGGGCGCGGCGAGCTGCACCTTTCCGTTTTGATCGAAAATATGCGCCGCGAGGGCTATGAGCTGGCGATTTCCAGGCCCGAGGTGATCGTTCGGGAAATCGACGGCGTGCTGTGCGAGCCGTTCGAGTGGGTGACGATCGAGGTCGAGGAAGCGCACCGGGGAGCGGTGATGGAGCAGTTGGGAAGCCGCAAAGCCGATCTCCAGGATATGATGCCGGACGGCAAAGGGCGCATCAGGCTCGAATACATCATGCCGTCGCGTGGCCTGATCGGATTTCAAACCGAGTTTCTGACCATTACGTCGGGTTCCGGTTTGCTTTATCATGTGTTCGACCATTATGCCCCCATGAAAAGCGGTGAAATCGGTCAGCGCATCAACGGCGTGTTGATTTCGAATACGGCGGGCAAGGCGCTGGCATTTGCTCTGTTCAATCTGCAGGAGCGCGGCCGGCTGCTGATCGGGCACGCCGATGAGGTGTATGAAGGGATGATCGTCGGCATTCACTCCCGCTCCAATGACCTGGTCGTGAATCCGACCAAGGCCAAACAGCTCACCAACATTCGCGCGGCGGGCAATGATGAAAATCTGATTCTCACCTCCCTGCAAAGATTGACTCTGGAGCAGGCTCTGGAGTTCATCGATGACGACGAACTGGTCGAGGTGACGCCCGGCTCCATCCGCCTGCGGAAGAAGCTGCTGAAAGAGCATGAACGGAAAAGGTTGCTGCGTGCAGCGGTCTGAACGGGATGGATGCGATGTTGGATGATCGGCGTGTCGAAGTCGAACGCAACACTTTGGAAACCCGAATTACAGTGTCGGTCAATCCCGATGGAACCGGTCAATCCTCTTTCGACACCGGTGTGCCTTTTCTCGATCATATGCTGGATCAGGTGGCGCGTCACGGAATGATCGATCTGGCTGTTGATGCTCGGGGGGATCTGCATATCGACGGCCACCATACGGTCGAGGATATCGGCATCACCTTCGGACAGGCGATGGCGCGGGCGCTGGGTGACAGGCAGGGAATCGTTCGCTATGGCCATGCCTATGTGCCGCTGGATGAAGCGCTCTCCCGCGTGGTGATCGATTTTTCCGGGCGCCCGGGGTTATCGTATAATGTGAAGTTTCCGCGTGCGCGGATCGGCGATTTCGACGTCGATCTGTTTCTAGAATTTTTTCGTGGCTTTGTCAATCACGCTAAAGTGACGCTGCATATCGACAACCTCAAAGGCGACAACGCCCATCATATTGCTGAAACCGTATTCAAGGCTTTTGGGCGTGCGCTGCGGATGGCGATTGCCGCCGATCCTCGAATGCAGGGAATCCTGCCTTCGACGAAAGGAAGCCTTTAGCGATGTCCAGTGTTGCGGTGATTGATTACGGCATGGGCAACCTCCATTCCATTGCCAAAGCGCTGCTGCGTGTCGGCGGCTCGACGCAGGTCTGGGTGACCGCCGATGAAAAGAAAATTCTTCAGGCGGATCGGGTCGTGTTCCCCGGTGTGGGTGCGATCAGAGATTGCATGCAGGCCTTGCGGCGTCTCGGCCTGGATCGGGTAATCGAGGAGGTCGCCGGGACCAAACCTTTGCTCGGGATCTGTCTCGGGCTGCAGGCGCTGCTGGAGGAGAGCGAAGAGGGCGGGGGCGTTCCCTGTTTGGGGCTGTTTCCAGGCGCGGTGGTGCGTTTTTCCGAACCGCTGACCGATGCGGACGGTGCCGTTTTGAAAATTCCACACATGGGTTGGAACGGCGTGTTTCAGAGTGCCGGGCATCCGCTTTGGAGCGGCATCCCGCAGGGCAGCCGATTTTATTTCGTTCACAGCTACTATGCAGAGCCTGCGGCAGCAAATCATGTTGCGGCAACGACTAATTATCCGCAGCCGTTTGCCTGTGCATTGGCGCGTGACAATATTTTTGCAGTTCAATTTCACCCGGAAAAGAGCCAATCCGTTGGATTGCGGCTGCTGGAGAATTTTGCCGCCTGGGATGGTTTGAATGTGACGTAGAGTGATTTTATCGAGGTATTTTCTATGCTACTCATACCCGCTATCGATCTGAAAGGTGGCAAGTGTGTGCGGTTGCGCCAAGGGCGCATGGACGATGATACGGTTTTTTCCGAAGACCCTGTCGCGATGGCCGGTCAATGGGTTAAAGCCGGGGCTAAACGCCTGCATCTGGTTGATCTGGACGGCGCGTTTGCCGGGCACCCGAAAAACGCCGATATCATTCATGAGATCGCCGGCCGTTATCCTGATGTGCCGATACAGGTCGGCGGTGGTATCCGCGACGAGGACACCATTCAGGGCTACCTCAATGCTGGCGTGGAATATGTGATCATCGGCACCAAAGCGGTGAGCACGCCGCATTTCGTCAGTGATATCGGAGCGGAGTTTCCCGGCCATATCATTGTCGGGCTGGACGCGAGAGACGGCAAAGTCGCAATCGATGGATGGTCAAAATTATCGCACCATGATGTCATCGATCTGGCGCAGAAGTTCGAAGAAGATGGTGTGGAAGCGATTGTCTACACCGATATCTCACGCGACGGCATGCTGGAGGGCGTCAATGTCGCAGCCACCGCCCAGTTGGCGCGATCGATTCATATTCCGGTGATCGCCTCGGGCGGCATCCGCAGTCTGGACGATATCCGTGCGCTGGGTGAGGTTGTCGATGACGGTGTGATCGGAGCCGTGACCGGGCGGGCGATCTACGAGGGCACGCTCGATTTCGCCGAAGCGCAAAAGATCGCCGACCAATTTTGATGGGAAGCGACAAGCCGATGGGTCTGGCTAAACGGATCATCCCCTGTCTGGATGTCGACAACGGGCGCGTTGTCAAAGGCATCCGGTTCGTCGACATCCGCGATGCCGGCGATCCCGTGGAAGTGGCTCGCCGCTATGACGAGGAGGGGGCCGATGAGTTGACCTTCCTCGATATCACCGCCAGCTCGGACGACCGCGAAACCATGGTGCATGTGGTGGAGCAGGTGGCCGGAGAGGTGTTCATTCCGCTGACGGTCGGCGGCGGCATCCGGACCTTGGAGGATATCCGGCGCCTGTTGAACGCCGGGGCGGACAAGGTCGGCATCAATACGGCTGCCGTCTTCAACCCGGAATTCGTCAGGCAGGCCGCCGAACGTTTCGGCTCGCAATGTATCGTTGTCGCCATCGATGCCAAACAGGTCAATGGACCGGGGGAGGCCGCGCGCTGGGAGATTTTCACCCATGGCGGCCGCAAGCCGACCGGCATCGACGCGGTGGAGTGGGCCCGGCGCATGGTTCGTTATGGGGCCGGCGAAATTCTGCTGACCAGCATGGACCGGGACGGCACCCGGCAGGGATTCGATCTGGCATTGACGCGGACGATCAGTGAAGCGGTCTCGGTTCCTGTGATCGCCTCGGGCGGTGTCGGCACCCTGGAACACCTTGCCGAAGGGATCATACAGGGCAAGGCGGATGCGGTTTTGGCAGCCAGTATTTTTCATTTTGCCGAATACACCATTCAGGAGGCTAAACAATACATGGCGCAGCAGGGCATTGAGGTACGTCTGCTGTGAGCGGAGCCTGGCTGGATCACATACGCTGGACGGAAGATGGACTGGTCCCGGTCATCGCCCAGGAGCAGGGGTCGGGGCAGGTGCTGATGTTCGCCTGGATGACCCGGGAGTCATTGGCGTTGACCGCCGAGGAGGGCTACGCGGTTTACTGGTCCCGGTCGCGGCGGAAACTGTGGCGCAAGGGGGAAGAGTCCGGACACCGGCAAAGAATCCATGAAATTCGTCTCGATTGCGATGAGGATGTGATTTTGCTGATCGTTGAACAAATCGGCGGGATTGCCTGTCATACTGGTCGTCATCATTGCTTTTTCCGGAGACTGCATGACGGCGAATGGCAAACGGTCGAGCCGGTGTTGAAAGACCCGAAGGCGATTTATGATGGTTGAGCCAATGAACGAGGATGTATTGAAGCAGCTTGCCGACGTTCTGGAACAGCGCAAAGCGGCCGATCCCGAAAGCTCTTATGTGGCCGGCCTGTACGCCATGGGCCTCGATGCCATTCTCAAAAAGATCGGTGAAGAGGCCACCGAAACGGTGATCGCAGGGAAGGGCGGCGACAATGAGCAGATTATCTATGAAACAGCGGATTTATGGTTTCACAGCATGGTGCTGCTGGCGCATAAGGGCTTGAGCCCCGACGATGTGTTGCAGGAGCTGCAGCGCCGCTTTGGATTGTCCGGCCTGGAAGAGAAGGCGGCGAGAGAAAACCGATAAGTTGTCGGTTGGGCAAAGCGCAGCGTGCCCAACGGTTGCTGGGCGAATGTTGGGCACGGCCTGTCGGTCTTTGTTCAACCTGCTGGCGCAACGCCGCTTTGGGTTGTCCGGCCCGGAAAAGAAGGCCGCAAAAGAAAACGTTAAGCGTGGAGCATAAAGATGGGTCCTAGTATTTGGCAGTTATTGGTTGTTCTGGTCATCATACTGTTGTTGTTCGGAACGAAGCGGTTGCGTAGTCTGGGTGGGGACCTGGGATCCGCCATCAAAGGGTTTCGTAGTGCCGTGAAGGATGGTGAAGGTGGAAAAAAACCGCCGGTTTCCGAGAAGCTAGAAGACACTCCTGGTGAGACCATCGAGGGCGAAGTGACCTCCAGGGAAAAAGAGAAGGTGTAGTGTTCGATATCGGCTTTTGGGAGTTGGCTGTGGTCGGGCTGATCGCGCTGCTGGTGATCGGTCCGGAACGCTTGCCCAGGGTGGCGCGGCTGACCGGCTTCTGGATCGGAAAGGCACGCAGCATGGCGGCTTCGGTCAGACAGGAGATCCGGGACGAACTTTATGCGGAAGAGATCCGGCAGACCCTCGCCCAACAGTCCCCGCCGGAAGAGCTGAACAGACTCGTCGAGGAAACGTCATCGACGGTTCAATCGGCTTCCGATGCGATCGAAGAGGTCGCCAAGCCTGTCGAGGCTGGTCTGAAAGAGAGCCGGCCGACAGGTTCGAAGCAATCGCATGACGAGTAACCCCCCTCCGAGTGAGGAAGAGAACGAACAGCCTTTCATCTCTCATCTGATCGAGCTGCGCAACCGATTGTTGCGTGCGGTTATGGGTGTTCTGGTGATCTTTCTGGCGCTGACGCCCTTCGCCAATGAAATCTACGGTTATGTGGCGGGTCCTTTGCTGCAGCACATGCCGGAGAACAGCACCATGATCGCGATCGAGGTAGCTTCTCCGTTTTTGACGCCGTTCAAGCTGACGTTGGTCGCAGCCATATTCCTCTCCATGCCGCTGACCCTCTACCAACTCTGGGCATTCGTGGCGCCGGGACTCTACCGTCACGAACGCCGGCTCATTTTGCCGCTGCTGCTGGCCAGTACGATTCTTTTCTATCTGGGCGTGGCGTTTGCCTACTTTGTGGTTTTTCCGTTGGTATTCGGCTTTTTGACCGCAGCGGCACCGCAGGGCGTTGCGGTGATGACCGACATTTCCAGGTATCTGGATTTCGTTCTGACCCTGTTTTTTGCGTTCGGTCTTTCGTTCGAAGTGCCGATTGCGACCATCCTTCTGGTCTGGACCGGTGTGGTCACACCCAAAGGACTGGCGGACAAGCGGCCTTATGTTATCGTCGGCGCTTTTGTGATCGGCATGCTGCTCACCCCCCCCGACGCGATATCGCAAACGCTGCTGGCTGTGCCGGTCTGGGTGCTGTTTGAATTGGGCCTGTTGTTTTCCAGGTTCTTTGTGCCCAAGCGCCGCTATGCGTATGATTATGGTCCTCCACCCGATTATGACGCCGAGGCGGAATTCGATCGCGACGAGGAGGATGAGCGGGAAAGTGGGCGGCGTTAGAACCAGAAGGCCGCAGGGTACGAACTGCGTACCTTGTTTCTGAATCTGCTACTCCCTGACCGGACGCTTGTCCAATTTGCGCTGCAGTGTCCGCCGGTGCAT
>DEII01000114.1:25371-38780 GCA_002352385.1 Methylococcaceae bacterium UBA2778
TTTTTGCAGATGTTCCCATTCGAGCCTTTTGACCGACAAAGGCCTCGCTTTGACCGAAACAGAGGCATCGCCTTCCTCGCGATGCAAAGCATTGACAATCTCGTCGGCATCGGCAGGTTTGGTGAGATAGTGCGTCGCCCCCAGCTTGATCGCCTCCACCGCTGTGGCGATGCTGGCATAGCCTGTCAGCATCACAATGTGTGTATGATCGTCCAGTGAATGCAGGCGTCTGACCAGTTCCAGCCCCGATTCATGACCGATCCGCAAGTCGATGACAGCGTATTCAGGATCCATGGTTTCGGCGATTTCTATACCGTCAGCCAGATTATCGGCAACCAGCACTTCGAAATCACGTTTGCTCAAAGCCTGTTGCAGGACCGCGCAGAACGTGGGGTCGTCATCGACCAGCAGCAGTCTCGGCTGATCGTTTTGGCCTTTTTTTGTTTTGTCTTTTTCGCTCATCTGTTTGCCGTGGAGGGGAGCAGCGGAAGCGTGATGCGCGTGCAGGCACCGCCTGATTCCAGATTGAACAGGCTGACTTGACCGCCGAGCCGTTCGATGGTCGCGCAGGTCAAAAACAGGCCGACGCCGAGTCCTTGGCCCGGCTCTTTCGTCGTGACCGGTTCTTTGCCGGCTGTCGCCGCAATTTCCGGTCGTATGCCGGGGCCCCGATCGCGCACTTCCAATACCAGCCGCTTTGCATCCCATTGGGCATTGAGTTCGATCGATGTCGGCGATACATCGGCGGCGTTATCCAGAATATTGATGAGGGCATAGGTCAGTGTCCGGTCGGCAACGATATTGGGTGCCGGCCGTATCCCCTCGGCAACATATTTCAGCCGGACATTCAGCCACTGGCTCCGCCATTGATGAATGATGTCATCCAGGTATTCCTCCAATGGCATCGAATGACCGGATTCGGCACGGACTTGCCCGGCCGAGGCCGACATGACCGAAAGTGCTTTTTTGCAGCGGTCGATCTGCTCGCGCAGTATCCGCATTTTTGCAGAGAGCTCGGCAAACCCTTTTTTCGAATATTCCTGCTCTAATTCATGCGTGAGAATCGCCATCGTGCCCAGCGGTGTTCCCATTTCATGAGCGGCGCTGGCCGCAAGCGTTCCCAGCGCGACCACCCGCTCATCGCGCAGCGCCAGCTCTCGTGCTTTCGCGAGTCGATGATTGCGTTCGCGCAGTGAGCTGGCCATTTCCACGATAAAGTAGGCGACGATACCCGCAATCAGCAGAAAGCCGAACCACATGGCGAAGACGTGGAGGTCGAGATCATATTCGGATTGCATGGCGAGTACGAACTGAGGCAGCTCTTTTGTGCGCACCGCCGAAACGAACTCCGGCAACGGAATATGATAGCCGATCAACAGCGTATAACACACCGAAGACAGGCCGACCATGTACCAGGTATAAATTTGTGGCAGCACCGTCGCGGTCACGATGAGCGGCAGCAGCAGAAACCAGGCAATCGGGTTGGTCGCGCCGCCGGTCAGATACAACATGGCGGTGATCCCCAGCACGTCGAAAACAAGGTGGAAAAAGAGCTCCAGGTCGGTTACCGGGTATGTTGTCGACTGCAGCCGGTACCAAGTGAGTGAATTGACGATGACGATCGCTGAAAGAACGGCCCATAACCGGTCTTCCGGGACCGGATAGCCGACCACATAAACAGCAGTGAGAATAATCAGCGCCTCGCCGAGAATCAGGAAGTTGCGCAGCAAGAACAGCCATTTGAGGCTCTGATAAGCCGAGCTGACGGAATTCGTATTGGACTGAGGCAACATTGGCAGGTCAATTTCCATTGATGGCCGGTAATATTCTAACACTCAGCGTTGATTTTCCGGGTGCGACAATTTGCCACATTCCATTCGACCATTTCCGCTGCTATGATTGATCATAACTTGATTGGCTCAACTTTTTTGCCAAAGTCGAGACAATTGAAGTTGTGAATCACATCCTTCCTCTGGAGGCGCTGACCGAGTCGCCTCAATCTATAGAGCAGGGTAGGTCGAGGTTGCACCTACTCTGCTTTTTTATTCTGCTGCCTTTATATTGCATAGGGTCTGCTTTTGCATCGTTGCTCGGTATGACGATACTTGGCAGACATTAAGCAAATCAAAAGAGTGCGGCAATTTGTCGCGCGACAATATGCCACATTCCATGATTGAAAAAGGGCTGCTACAATTGCTTTCAACATATTTGCAATTGCCAAATATGTGACCAACGTGCTTCATTGTGCGTTTATCCCTCCTCTTTGATTGGGGCAGGAATGAAACATTTCCTGCCTTTTTCTTTGCCCGACGTTTTTCCTAGGAGGCTGTCCGGGAATAGTGACCCATCGCAACGGCACGCGCGCTGTAGATCGGATCAGGCGCGCTGCTGATGAGTCTTGAATTGGGCACCGAATCTTATTTGCGCCGTTCCGACGTTTGGCCGAAGGATCATCTGCTGGACGAACTTAATCGCTGGATGGTGCGTACCACTTCGGGCTTACGAATTCATTCCTTGGCTTTGTGCAATTGGGTTCGGATTCTTCGCAAATTGGGAGCGTTCGGCGAAACCGCCTCCGCTCTGGCAAGATAAATGGCCGCCCTGCGAAAGCGGCGTTCGGCTATGGCTCTTTCGATCAACCGGACGTACATATCAACGATCCGCTGATTTCCCGCTTGGGCTTCCGCATTTTCCGGGTCGAGAGCAAGAACTGCCTGATAATGTCGATAGGCATTGTTTTCCTCCGGCGTTGTCAGCCGCAGTGCCGCGATCGCTGCTTCGGCAGCTGCCAGGTGCGATTGAATGGTGCCATCGCCGGTCGGTGGCTCGGGTGGTGACTGCTTGTCCGAGTGACTCGCCGCAATTGCCTCGGACGTTGGTCGGGCGGGTTTATCCACTTTCGTCGCCGGGGCGACGACGGCATCGCTGCCGGTTGCCGGTTCAGGGAGGGGCTCCGGCGTGCTCATCCCGGGGTGTTCGGCGGTGGAGGGAAGCTGATGACTCGGCTGCGTACTGGTTGTTGCCAGGCGCTGCGGCGATTTCTTCGTCTCAGCGGATTCCTGTCTGACGTCAAGCGCTTGGCGCTTCGCGGGTACCGGTTCGGTCTTGATTGGCTCGCGGGCTTCGGCAGCCGCTTTCTCGGCACGAGTGCGTGGGACGCTCCCGCTTGCCGCATCGATCTCTTTCTCTTTCGATGCAGCCGGGCCTGACCGGCTGTCCTTTTGGAAAGTCAACGTTTCCGACACCGGTTCGTCCGCCCGAAAATACCATAATCCGGCGATCAGTGCGACCACACCAATGACCGCGCCGCTCCAAAGAGCGGTGCGTCGAGACGATTCGATCGGTTTAACCTTCTGTTCCCTGTCGTCTGGCCCTGTCCCTGTGGCCATTGGTTGAACAGTTCCATTCTCACTGCTGAGCGCAGCCAGAACCTCGGTGGCCGAGCGGGGTCGGTCTTGTGCTTCGGGGCGGAGCATCCTACCGATCGTTTCCAACAAATTTTCATCGTCGATTCGGACGCTCGAGCTGGATAGGACTTCCTCCAGCATATCCGGTTTGCCTTTGTTTATCGCCGAGATTCGTTCAGGTGCCGGTATCGGTTCGTTGTGCGTAATGCATCGATACATCGTAGCGCCCAAGGCATACAGATCACATTGAGGGTCGGGCCGGTTGCCCGGTTCGTATTGTTCGAGTGCCGCATAACCGGCGCGCAATTCCTGAGCAAGTCTGTCGCTGCGTGCGGAGATGGCCAGCTTGGCGGCAGCGAAGTCAATCAGTACCGGTTCCCCGTTTTCCCGCAGCAGAACATTCGATGGATGGATGTCGCCGTGCACTGTTCCGCGCGTGTGCACCTGTTCGAGCCCGGCCAGCAGTGACCCGAGAATGGCTTTCAGTTCCGGTCCGGTCAATGCATCCGGTGGATCCGCCCGGCTCGAGAGCGGCGCGCCATCCTCGTAGTCCATGATCAGATACGAGGTCCCGTTGATTTGCAATGTATTATGGACCCTGACGATGTCGCGGCGCTCGATTTGTCCCAGGATCTCCGCCTGCCCCACGAAACTCTCAAGACCGGACTCATAGACCGCCCGGGTACGTTTGGACTTCGGTGCGACAGTGTGGCCATTCTTTCGGCGTACGGCGAAGTCATGGGGAAAATATTCTTTGAGCACGACCGGCGCGTTGAGATGATGGTTCCAACCGCGATAGGTCATATCGAAACGACTCGCGCTCAAGATACTTTTGATCTCGTAAACGCCAATATGGAAGCCTTCTTGCAAAGCCTGGTGTTGGAATTGAGTCATGATTCTGCGTTGCCCCTGTTTATCGATAGCCATCGGACCTTCCGGTGAGCGAAACCCCGGGCGATCGTATCTATTTTAACCCCTTTTTTCTTTCATAACCCGAATCGTAGTTGGATGCGCACGTATCCGCACGTATCCTATGCGATGCGTTTCGGTGGGGGTGGAATAATTCAGCGTTTGGTCGCGATCACCGTTGCGGTCTTCCGGAATGCGTCGTTCAGGAGCTGTAGGTCGACTCGACTATACGCGCAGGCTCAGTACATCGCAGGAGGCGTGTTTGACCACCCTGGCCGTAATCGAGCCCATCAGGCGCTCCAATCCTGAGTGACAGCGGTGCGCCAACAGGATCAGGTCGGCATCGTGCTCGTCGGCGTAGGAAACGATGGTACTCACCGGCGAGCCACTCAGGATTTTGGTGGTGGTATGGGGATAATCCAGCCGCTGCGCCAGTTCTTTCATTTGTTGTGCGGCATTGTCTGTTCGCTGTTGTTCGAATTCCATCTGGTAGGGGATGGTACCGGGTTCGAGCACGTCGCCATCGATCGGCAGGGGTTCCATGACGTGCAGCACGGTCAGCTTCGCGTCGTATTGCCGGGCGATATCCCGTGCCTGGATTGGGGCCTGTCGTGTGGCCTCGGACAGGTCGGTGGCGAAGAGAATGTGCCGGTATCTGCGCGGAAAGCCCGGTACCGGTTTGGACGTTTCTTCGTGCAGCCAAGCCCAAGCCTCGTCGATCTGATCGTGCTCGAAATAACGGCTCTTTCCACGCAGCAGAAAGCGGGCCAGATTGATGATCCAAACTTCCCAGCCTTTGTCTCCAATAATGGCAATGCGCTCGAACTCCTTCAGGTGCGCCATACCCAGCGACAGTGTATCCCAGGCGGCTTCCGCCTCCCATCCTTCGAATGCTTCCACCTCCAACAGCAACGATCTGGCTGCGGACGTTTCAGGCACCGATTTCAGTCTGGCCAGAAGTTCCTGGCAGTCCCGGTGAGTCAGCTTGCCGGTGATCGCAAAGGCAAGAATGCATTCATCGTTGACCGGTATTTCCTTTAACATCGGGCTCTCTCGTGCGATCGATCGGAGCGCCTATTATAGACCAGGTCTGCGTGCCGGGCAGTCAGTATTGTGCTCAGAGAGCCGCTAACGGAGCGCCCGTCGCTGATGTTCCCGGGCTGACGTGTTGCGTGGCGTGGTTTTTTGCGATTCTACGGCAGGCGAGATGAAACTCTCTCTGCATTTGCCCGTATTTGGCAATGACCTGTCAGCGGTAACGCGTTCGACGGGCAAAACAAAATCGGATTGGATTCTTGGTGTCGAGGAGCGGACTTGAACCTCCATAAAAATACATAAAAAAAGATATAAAACAATAAGGTACAAATATAATCGCTTTTCGCACTCCACACACGCTCCACACTGAGTTAGAAATCCAGCACATCGCGCAGACGATCCAGCGCTGCCTTGTGAGCGTTCGCACTCATTCGTTGCACGTTGCGTAGTTTCCACTGGATTGCAGGCAGTTGCTGAATATGGTCGAAGGGCATCAGGCTCCAATCTGGCTCACCTTGCTTGATTGACAGTAGGAACTTGCGCTCGTTTTCTGAAAGTGCCGTGAGCACCCAAGCAAACATTTGCTCCCGCGTGGCTTCGAGTTCGTCCAGTCCGATTGCGTGAGCGGTCATGCCCGCAAAGTGGTGAGTATAGAGTTGTTCGATGGGTATCCGCTTCGGAGATAACAGCTCTGCCATGGGTCGGCGATGTCCAGCAAGGTAGACAACGAACGCCTGTCGGATGTTATCGGAGATTTCCCCGGTGTCGAGAAGCTGTCTGATGTCAAATAGATCACGGGGGTGCTGCCGGTCGAGAGCCGCACATAACTTACCTCCGTAAAGGTCTCCGGTGGCCAGGCGTTGAACGCGTACGAACAGTTCGTACTCGTCCTGTGCCGCCTGACACAAGTCACGCTCGATCGGCGGGAAAAGAATGCCCCGGGAAATCGGGCTTGGTTCCATCTTGATGCGTGCCTGGGGTGTGGCGATCTGCAGCTTGGGCGCATCGGTTCCGGTGGCCCGAATCTGTACCTGAGGAATAGTGCGCTGGATCTCCTTCCCGATCGTTGCGAGCCCTTCAGTGATCTTGGTCAGGGCTGTGTCACGATTGGTGATCGGCAAGAACGTCAGGTCGATGTCGACTGAGAGCCGCGGCATGTCGTAGTGAAACAAGTTGATAGCGGTTCCACCCTTCAATGCAAATGTACGGACTTTAGCCACTGCGGGTAAGCAGCGAATCAATAAGTCCACCTGGGCTCGATAGCGTTTGTTGACAGGCATGATGGTTCCTTATTGGTGATTCGTGTCTGCCACGACCAGATTGTATTTTTTATCAAGGTGGCCACCGGAGTGGATCGTTCGCTTTCCGGTACCGAAATCAACATGCGATAGATTCAGGTCATCGAGCCATGGATGGTTCAGTCGTTCGGCGGCGTACATGAACAGGCGCTTGGTCTTTACTGAGCGACAGGTTTCCAGTAATCGCTGTACGACACGAGGCCGAAGGGACGTCAATGACTCCATGACCTGCAAAGCCTCTTCAAACGATTGTTGCTTCGGGACGAGGTACATTATCTCGAAAGCCGCTCGCTCAAGGGTTGCGACCGCGAGTTCAACCTCCTCGACCTTGACCGTCGAGACGGCGTTCTCGTCATCAGTAAAGATGCCGCTGGTCACCAACCTCACGGGCTGTGACCACTGGTGGTTGCTGAACCAGGAGGGCAGCTTCGTCTTTGCCTTCGCAAACAGTACGACCTCGCGGCCACCCAATGCCAGATAGTGGGCGTAGCCGCGGAGATCGAAGGCCGTGATGGCGCCAGGGTGTACGTCCAACCCCAGTTGCCTTTGGAGTGCGTGAACGGCGCCGGGCCAGTCAACGGTCGAGCCTGCCCGGGCATAGGCGCCATGGCCGAGCCGATTCAGCCAGCCGGATCGAACATATTTATCGGCCAGCCGGTAGTCGATACCTTTGCTATTGAGCCAGCGCTGGGTACCAACGACATGTGGCGGCCAATTCTGGAGGAGCAGGTTTATTTTTGATTCCATATCACTACTCAAAGGCGATAATAATGCATGAATATAAACCACATGAATGTAGAATAACACAGGTTTATAGAAATGCTAAATCATCCTGTGAAAGGCGATGTAATGGCTTGATTTTAAACCATGGTCTGGGAGTGTAGTTATTCAGCCCCCTTAACTTTAGGATATGTAAATAAATAACTGGCCGCTTTAGCGCTGCATCTACCGTTCAGGTTTGATGCTATAGTTCCAGTCTTTGCCATGAAATGTTGCCGGATAGAGGTTAATGCCTTTCATCTCTTTGTCGCTGACCTTGACACCGGTTGGATAGGTATTTTCATCCAGCTCTGCTTGAATCGTAAGGCCAGCATCCGTGGTGGTATTGCCGATTAAATTAACAACCACTTCGTGACTGGCCAACGGCCGCCCCCGCCAATTCTCAGTAATGTGACAAAACATCCGATGTTCGATCTTATTCCATTTGCTGGTGCCGGGAGGAAAGTGGCGCACGTAAATTGCTAAGTTGATCTCATTGGCGAGCTGTTGCAGCTCTACCTTCCATAACCGATTGCGGCTAGCATTACTCCCGCCTCCGTCAGCCGTAATCAGTACTGCTCTCGCCTGTGGATAGCATTTTTTACCCATATGCCTCCACCAGCGCCGGATGGATTCGACCGCGAATTGGGCAGTGTCATGATCGACACCCACACTGACCCAACCTCGATTGTGCGTCGGATCGTACACACCATAGGGGCAAATCTTACCAAGATGTTTGTCTGGAAAATCATGCGTATTCACTCGCTCCGGCTGTCCCTTGGGCTGATACTCACGTCCCCCATTGGAATACGGACCAACCAATTCTTTCTTTTTCGCATCGACTGAAATCACCGGTTGCCCCGCGCGTTGAAATACTTTCACGCAGCGGTTGATATAGCGAAATTGGGCATCACGATCTGGATGCGACGCCCCCTCCAAGCTCTTGCGCGTGCTCTGTAAGCTATAGCCCAAATCCGCCAACAACTGAGCAACTTTGGTATGGCTAACCTTATGCCCTAGGCTGGTGAGCGCTTTGGCCAACTTCCGCGTACTCTTACACGTCCATCTCAGCGGTGACACCGGATCGCCGCGTGCAGTCGGTTCCACCAATGCTTCCAACGCCACAATCAACCTGGGATCAATCGCCGGTAACGCCTTTCGACCGCCGCCCGCACGACGAGTCCGCCGCTCAGCTGCACTCTTCCTCGGCACGCCTTTCCGTATCTCTTCGCAACCGCGGCGAATCGTACGCTCTCCAATGCCCGTCGCTTCTGCTACCGTTTTAATCCCACCCCGTCCTAATTCGAGCGCTTCGCTTGCCGCCCACCAACGACGTCCTCTTTCATCCAGCTCCGCACCCAGCCGGTTGAACTTCCTCTTCAGTCCGTCTATGACAGTAGCCTCAGCCATGCACTCATCATACACAAAAGCGCATGGAAACGGCCAGTTACATATTTACACCTCCTTACTCTGCAGCGACCCCAACGGTCAGCCAGAAAGACCGGTTGACGCTGGGCTTCTTCAAACGGCTGGTTACACCAGATGATGAGGAGGCCTTGGTGGACGGTTGTCGCGAATTGGTACTTGGCGATGAGAATAAGGCCCTTAAGCACCTGAAGAAAGCGATGCACCTGGCTGATGGTGCGTATCTGGCGGGCTTTCTCTCGCTAAAGCAGGAGCGGCTACAGGAAGCAGTAAACTACCTGACCACGGCAGCAGAGAACCACAGTCGTTTGGGCCGCTACTTTGATAAGTATGGCATCTCCGCCACGATGAGTCTGCCGATCACCGATGAGGTGGCCGTGCATGTTGGCCCGAACCTTCGGGGCGTGTTACTGGGTCTGGTGGAAGCCTATCAGGGTCAGCAGCAGCGCTGGGAGGATGCCATCGCCTGTCTGGAGAGACTACGGCGGCTGGAGCCCGACGACGTGGTGGTGAAACTGTCCCTGGCAGAGCTGCTGTTGGAGGCCTCTCCCGGTGACCGCAACGTGTTCCGGAAAGTTATTCGTCTGGCGGAGGGCATTGAAAATGAGACGCCCGTCCACACCTCACTGCTGTTCTACAAGGCGAAAGCCCTGCACGGACTCGGGCTTCTGGATGCGGCGTTCAGGTTGAATAAAGTTGACGATGTGGCCAGTCAGATTCGGCAACTTGTCGAGTCGAAAGAGAGTGCGTCAATGCAGTTTGTTCGACAGGCTTTGCATGGAAGGATGCGTGCGCGTTCTTCATCGGTTAACGAGATGGTTGCGAGCAAATCATGAACAGTGAACGTGCGAACTTTGGAAACGAAAACCACCGATCTGCGTTCCACTCACGTTCCACAAAAGCGACATTCAGAGACAATGGGAGACAAGGGAATGAATTTACAGATACAAAAAAAGCACTGTAAATACAGTGCTTTTCGTGGTTTTTGATGGTCTGTGATAGTCTGGTAAAATGGTGCCGAGGAGAGGACTTGAACCTCCACGGGGGGTAACCCCCACTAGCACCTGAAGCTAGCGCGTATACCAATTTCGCCACCTCGGCAGTGATGTGACGGAGCATCGATCGATGCAGCGCATACTTTAATGATTGCGGCAATCTTTGTCAATCGTCGAAGCAGGGCAACAGAATAATCACATCATAACATCCTCAATATCCAAGGACTTGGGGCCAACGTAGGTCGGAATAGCGCAGCGTAATCCGGCATTGGCGGCATTTGTTGGGTTACC
This sequence comes from Methylococcaceae bacterium UBA2778, assembly GCA_002352385.1. Classification (GTDB taxonomy): domain Bacteria; phylum Pseudomonadota; class Gammaproteobacteria; order Methylococcales; family UBA2778; genus UBA2778. The sequence goes on from DEII01000114.1 coordinate 35,491, forward strand.
GCGCGAGAAAGATCGGCGGGTGATGGAGGGGCTGCAGCGTGCGCGCCTAACCCTACCTACATTTTTACTCGCTGCGTCCAGGAATAGACCAGAGCCAATGCGAGGTAGGCCGCAGCCAGGGCAAGGAGTGCGACAGCCGGTACTCTCATGGCCGGGGAGTCCGCTGCTTGCCAATCGAATTTCACTGCCTGGTCTGCAACGGCGGTCAGCACAGCGGCTACGAAAACGTCCAGAGCGAGGGAGTAGGAGCGAAGACTCAGGAAAAGTGCGATTGCTGTTTCGATGGCGAGGAGCAGAGCCACAATAAGGCAGAAGGCAGGAAGCAGGGCGGGGAGGTCGGGCGGGAAAGCGGAGACGATGAGGCTTTCATAGATGCCGGGGGTCAGCCGCACTGCGATCCAGAGTACCGCCGCCGTCATCGCAGCGATGAGCACTCTCGGCAGAACCCGGACGCCCCTTCGGAAACGAACCGAGACGAGGACCGGCTTTTTCACCACGGCTTTCCGGGCCGACACGATCCGCAGCAGATATTTTTCGATCTCCACCAGTGTGAACAGCAGCAGGCCGAAGGCGCCGATCCGCGCCCAGGCAGTCGCGTCGATGTCCGCCGTTCCGAACAGCTTCTGCAGCACAGGCAGGTAGCTGAACAGCCCCTGCGCCACCAGAAGCACCGGCACGGCCAGCAGCACATAGCGGTTGCTGAACAAACCTTTCCACGACAGGGCCGGTGCATAAAGGTAGCGGCTGTTGAACAGATAGACGATTTCACCCATCACCAGCGTGTTGACGGCAGCGGTGCGGGCCGCCTCGATGCCGGCGCCCAGCCCGATCTCGTAGTAGAACAGGCCAAGGAGCCCCGCCACGAGAAGAAACGAGACGAAGATGATCCGCCAAAGGGCGAAGGTGGTCAGCAGCGGCTCTTTGGGCGGACGCGGCGGGCGCTGCATCACGTTCTCCTCCGGTAGCTCGAAGGCCAATGGCAAAGAGAGCGTCACCGCGGTAATCAGGTTCACCCACAGGATCTGCAGCGGGGTGATGGGCATGGTGAAACCCAGCAGGATCGCAACCATAATCGCTCCGGCTTCGCCGAAACTGGTCGGCAGAACGTATACGATCGCTTTCTGCAGGTTGTCGTAGACGGTCCGCCCCTCTTCGACCGCATGCGCGATGGATGCGAAGTTGTCGTCGGCCAGCACCATGTCGGCGGCCTCTTTCGCGGCTTCGGTTCCATTGATCCCCATCGCGATGCCGATATCCGCCCGTTTGAGCGCGGGTGCATCGTTCACACCGTCTCCGGTCATGGCAACGATGTCGCCTTCGGCTTGCAGCGCATGCACCAGCCGCAGCTTGTGCTCCGGGCTGGTGCGGGCGAAAACACTCGCATTCGCCAGTTGGGCGCGCAAAGCCTCGTCGTCCAGTGCTTCGATTTCGATGCCGGTCAAAGGTCTTTCACCATCGGTAATGCCAAGGCGCGCACCGATGGCTTGGGCTGTGAGGGCGTGATCGCCGGTGATCATCTTGACCTCGATCCCCGCCTGATGACAGGATGCCACGGCGCGAATCGCCTCCTCGCGCGGAGGGTCCATCAAGCCGAGCAGGGCGAGCAGGACAAAGCCCTCCTCGGTATCGGCAAAACTGAGTTGCTGCTGCGGCTCCTTCAGCGGCTTGACGGCGATGGCGAGCAGGCGCTGTCCCTCGGCGGCCGCTTGTTCCAGGATGTCGTGCCAACGGGTTCGATTCAGCGGCGAATCGCCGCTGCGTCTGCGCTCCCGATCGCATTTTTCGAATACCACTTCGGGGGCGCCTTTGAGAAAGATGAAACCGTGTCCTTCATGATCATGATGCAGCGTCGCCATGAAGCGGTGCTCCGACTCGAACGGAATGGTATCGATCCGGGGAAAGTTGGCCTGCTCCAGTGCGGGGTTGGGCAGCACCTTCAATGCCAGGGTCTGCAAAGCGCCTTCGGTGGGGTCGCCCTGCAGTTCGAAGACGCCGTTCTGCCTGCGGACGACTGCGTCGTTGCACAACAGCGAGGCGCGGGCGATCTCCACCAATTCGGGCGCCTCAGCGGGCGAGATGGTCTGACCGTCGACGCTGAAACGTCCGTCCGGCGAATAGCCGACGCCGCTGACACCGAACACCCGTTCCGGGGTGATCACGTTCTGCACCGTCATTTCGTTCCTGGTCAGGGTGCCGGTTTTGTCCGAGCAGATGACGGTCACCGAGCCGAGCGTTTCCACCGCGGGCAGGTGACGGATGATGGCGTTGCGTTTTGCCATGCGCTGCACGCCGACGGCCAGCGTAATGGTGACGATCGCCGGCAATCCCTCGGGAATTGCCGCGACCGCCAATCCCACCACCGCCATCAACATCTCTTTCAGTGGGTAGCCGCGGACCAGCATGCCGAATGCGAAGCAGGCCGCCGCCATCAACAGGATCGCTCCGGTCAGCCAGCGGCCGAATGTTTCCATCTGTTTGAGCAGGGGCGTCGCAACCTTTTCGACATGGGTCAACATCCTGCTGATCTGGCCGACTGCAGTGGCGGTGCCGGTGGCGATGACGACACCTAGTCCCTGACCGTAGGTTACCAATGTTCCCGAATAGGCGATGCAGAATCGGTCGCCGAGAACGGCCTTTTCGGTGACCGGTGCAACCGATTTCTCCACCGCGATGGATTCGCCGGTAAGAGGGGCTTCATCGATCCGAAGATTTTTGGCTTCCAAAAGGCGCAGATCGGCCGGCACTTTATCCCCGGACTGGATGAGTACGATATCGCCCGGCACCAGCTGTTCTGCGGGAATGGTCTCGCGCTGACCGTCGCGCAGTACCACCGCGGAGAGAGAGAGCATGTGACGGATGGCCTCGATCGCCGACTCGGCCTTTCCCTCCTGAATGAAGCCGATCAAAGCGATGATGATGACCACACCCATGATCACGCCCGTATCGACGAAGTCGCCCAACAGCGCCGAGACCGAAGCAGAGGCGAGCAACACGTAGATCAGTACGTTGTGGAACTGCGTCAGGAGACGCATCCAGGCGCTGCGGCGCTTGGCGGGCGGAACGGCATTGGGCCCGAACCGTTCGGCCCGCCGCTGCGCTTCGCCGGAAGAAAGACCGCGGGTCTTGTCGCTGTCGAGGGCACGAAGCACCGCCTTGGCGGAAAGGGTGTGCCAGCTCTTATCGAGCGAATCGTGACGAATGGTCATCTATTTCCCCTTGTTTGGCGGCGGTCCAAGCAACGAAACCCAACGGCTGGCGTTGTATCGATTCGGCTAGGAGGCTGTCCGAGA
>DEII01000114.1:38910-82852 GCA_002352385.1 Methylococcaceae bacterium UBA2778
ATTCTCGGACAGCCTCCTAGGTTGGGCTTCGCACCTCAAACTCAACCGACGGTAGGCCGCAATGTTGCCGATTTAAGCCCTCTCCAACGGAAAGGGTTGAGTGACGAGATATTAAATGAAAGAAATCAATCATTTAGATCCCCTCATCCCGGCCTTCTCCCGGANNCCGGAGGGAGAAGGAGCACTCCATGCTAATTCAACAGCATTGATCATAGGCCGCCGCCAAGTCACAATGAGAATTGCCGCCTCCGGCAAGGAGGTGTAACCCGAACGCTCAGGAATGGAATATAATATGGCTTTGTCGGTTCTCGATGGCTCGCTTGATGCTCTTATCGCGGCAGTGGCCCGGCTTTTGAGACGTTGTCTTGTTTCCAACCAAAATGATACCAAACTCACCGGCCCTGCGACATTGGACCCAACATCCCTGCGAATGAGCACGACGCAACTCGCTCACGCCATTCATTTTCACGCTCGATTTCCAACCGCCCTTGACTCGCCTCACACTGGTTCGTCCGGGTTATGTCAAGTGAAACCGTAATAATGACACACTTATATGTAAATAGGCTTTTCTTGTATGAATAATTCTTTTAGTATTGCGATTGCAATCGACTTTGGAACCACGTTTTCGGGCTATGCCTACTGCTTGTCTGCTCACACATCAGCAGGTGATATATACAAAAATACCGAGTGGACCAAGCAGGTCGGGCAAAAAAATTCCTATATAAAAACACCGACTCATCTGCTCTATAAGGACGGAAAGCTTGAAGCATGGGGCTACCATGCCAAGCGGCGCTTGGGTGAACTGAGCGAAACGGATGATGCCGAGGATTACTGTTTTTTTGAGAACTTCAAACCAAAGCTGTTTGAGCGGGATTGCATCGATGAGAGGGGAGAACCTTACATAGAACAGAACGGACAACGATTCTTGATCGTTGATCTGATTGCGGATTATTTGCGGAAGCTTCGGTTGAGTGCGCTTAACGATGTGAAGAGTCATATAGGAGCGAAAATCAATGAATCGCGAATACGCTGGTGTCTGACGATTCCGGCCATATGGGATGATGCCGCAAAGCAGCTGATGGAACAAGCGGCACAGAAGGCTGGTATTGCAGGAGAAAGAAAATGGAACGCTGAACATTTTATCTTTGCATTGGAACCGGAGGCTGCTGCGATCTACTGTCTGTACGTTGCTGATAAAGAATTGGGGATCGTAGAAAATCAGTCGACCATGATGATTATCGATTGCGGCGGTGGAACGGTCGACTTGACCGTACATGAAATTATTCGTGACGGCGTCGACAAAGGTTTGCGGGAGGTCGTTCCAGGTTCCGGTGCTGCCGAGGGGCACGGCGGCAAGGATGTCGACAGGAATTTTATTACCTATCTCAGGAAAACCTTTGGTTCCGAAGCGATTGATCAGTTCGAAGCCCAATACCCGGATTCCTATCTGGATATGCTCGATGACTGGGAGGATTTCAAATATGGGTTCGATCCGGAAGGATACATACGCGGCAACTTTCGTATCCCTGCCGAACTGCGTGATCTGCTGAAAGAAAGTTATTCCGACGTCTTGGCGGCACTCTCCAGGAAGCAAAAGAAGAATACTTATAATCTTTGGCTGACACGAGAGACGATGGAAAACGAGATCTTCGGTCCGGTCGTCGACAATATCGTCAACTGTGTCGCTAAGGCTTTTTCCCGCATCGGCGGAAAATGTGATTACCTCTATATGGTTGGCGGCTTTTCTACCGCCCGCTTCCTGCAAAAAGCGATTCGGGAAAAATTCGGGTCACGGGTCAAGAAAAAGATATTGATTCCCGGCGAGCCGGGCAAATCGGTCATGGTCGGGGCTGCCTCTTTTGCCAGGAGTCCGGAGATCATTCTTCCGAGAAAATCGAGATTGACCTATGGAATTGCTTCGGCAATACGCGGCGCTCCGGTTTTTCTCTTGCTGGAAGAGTTCCTGCCTGATCGGCTTCCCGCTGGAATGCGGTCTGAGATTCGGCATTTGAAAAAGGAAGTGGACAATGATCCGGAAATTCAAGCGGTCATGGAGCTTGCCAGACGGAAAGCCAAAGAGATAGGGCGCGCGCGATTCATCGAACACCTCGCCAATCGAATCGATTTTGATGAGGAAAATGGTGAAATCAGCCTGAATCGATATTTCACTGCCTTTATTCGTTATGGAGATACTGTGGTAAAGGACCACCAGGTTCCTGATATCTTCATCGATAATGATGCATCCAGCCGGGAAGCTGCGATCGAAATTTTCGCAACGGAAAAGCCGGAAGTGCTGTTCGTCGATGAGGACGGTGTCGAAAAAATTGGTGAAATAGATCTGAAACTACCGCCTATCGATGAGAAGCAGAGCAGAACGATCGAAGTCTCTATGCTTTTTGGCGATACAAAACTCAAGGTGAAAGCAAAAAGTTTGGAATCCGACGAAGAAGTCGAGGCCGACCTGGATTTCCTGACGATGCATAGGCAACAATGAGCGGTTGTATAGTCATGGAAAACAGGACCATGGTCAGAGAGATTGTATCTTGGGCGACCGAAAAGATTAAAGAGGAAGACGCAGATGATCTGGGGCTCGGGTTCAGTAAGAATATTTCCGGGATAACGAAGTTTTATCTCGCCCAGTATCTTCTTAAACTGGCTGTCGACTGGGAGAGGCAAAATCGGATATTGATGTTTAATGAGGAAATCATCAAATCACTGATCGCCAACCAGGTTGGTAAGGATGAAGAGATAAAAAGGGTTCAGGACACGCTGGACCGGATGCGAAAGGGACTGGTTGAAAGTGAGAAAAAAGGTAACAGCAAAGAGATGAATGAGTCACCCGCAGGAAAGAACGGTCTCGGACCAACCGAAGCATTGATTGTACGGGACAATCTGGACGCCGGGTCTGGCGACAGCTTGTTCTATAAAAACAGGTCGCTGAAAGAGTTGGCGCCTTTGATTCTGGGTTCTATACTTAAAATGCTCCCAAATCCGGAAAATGAAGCATCGGATTTGGAAGTGAAATATGCGAAGGTTAAGAAAGAGAAGGCAGATCTCGCGCAGAAATACCGGGAGGTATCGATCAAATGCAAGCGCACGGTGGAGCGGTACAACAGCGAGAGAAGAAAATCCGATGAAAAAAGCGCTTTGTATGAAAGACAAATCGAGGAAATAATTCGTGAAAACAATGCGTTGATGGCAATAGTCGCGGAGAACGGCGGCAGGGCGGGAGAGGTGATCGGTGACTATGTCAAACGTGAACAATATCAAGTGGCGAAAGAATTCAAGGAGTTTTGCTTGCGTCAGGGAATGGACTTCCTGGCGGAAGAGATCATTGGATTGGAACAAGATCAGGAGGACGATTCCTGGCATATGGAGACGCTTGCAGAGCGAATGATCGAGACGAAAGTCAGATTATCCGAGATTTTGCTGATAAAGCCGTATAAGCTTCAAACAAAAAGGATGAGGACAGGCAGGGACCTTATCGACTTTGAGGTGTTTCGAAACGAATTGGCGCATAACCTGCCGAATACGGGCATTCCGGAGGAGAAGGAAAGCGAGTTTATGATCATCGCCCAAAAAGCCTTCGGTTTGATAAAGGAGTTGATAAGCATGACACCGCCTTGCCAACTGCTGCTCCCGGAATCCGGGGATGTTTTTGACAGCGAGGAACATGACGTCGATGAAATGGTCTGCAAACCCGAAGGTCTTGTCAAGGCAACCGTAGTGCCGGGTATTCAAACCGGACATCGGATATTGATGAAACCTGTCGTCGTGACGGAGCCTCCGGACAACGCTTCCCGACCTATTGGATCGCCTCTGCGTCGGGCTGTCGCTCCCGGCGGGCGATCAGATAAAGCATTACCTCCACCTGCCTGAGCCGGCGGTGCGCAATAGCATCGATGGCTTTGGAGCCAGAAATTTTTCGAGCCCATTTCGGCCACCGCAGGTAGATTGCGGTGCCGTTTTTGATCTTATCGTCCAGCGCATCGTACAGAGGCTGCTTGATGATGACGTAGCCCTGGTTTTCGAGTGCCTCCTTCAGCTTTTCGACCCCTCGGATCTCGGTAACCCTGCCTCCCAGAGCGTTGGAGAATCTGAGAGGCGTCAGATCGTAACTGTAGATGGGGCGGTCCCGAACGATGGCGATGGTCTTTTGGACCGGGATCACTTCCAGGTTGACGGCCGGCAGGACGTCGATGTAAATAGGAATGGCCGACAGTCCGAACAGGATGGCCGGCCATGTTTTGCGGTGGCGGCTCAGAGTGAACCCAGCGGCCGCCAGGATCAAAACAATGGCTGTGATCGAGAAGAGCGTCTCGGATCGAAGTGCGACGATGGCGACGCCGATCACCGAAGCGATCAGCAGCAACACAACAGCGGTCAACCAATCCCACAGCCGTTGTGGCCGGGCGCTTCCGGCCAGGACGCCAGCGGTCAGCAGACCGCAGTATGGCAGCAGCGGAACGGCGTAATAAAGTCCTTTGGATTTGGGAAAAATAAAGATCGCAAGGAACAGCCCGGTCGTAATCAACAGAAATTTGTACGGCCATTCGCGGTAGAGCCTGGCTGCAATCGTTTGATAAACGGCTCCGATCAAATAGAAGGTCCACGGAAGAAAGTAGAGCAGAAGACCGACGAAGACTCTCATTCGGTAGTCGGCGGCCTCATAAAATTTGACGAAATGTTCGTGATAATAGAAGTCGGTGAACAAAGATCCATGCTTGAGGATCATGATGACATACCAGGGCAGGGTGAGCAGTACGAGCAGCCCCGCCGCCAGGATCGATTCTTTGATGAACACTCGCCTGACGGCGCCTTCGGACAGAAGAAAAAGCAGCATCGCCATGATGCAGATTGCGGGATACACCGGGCTTTTCAGTTGCGAGCAGATGCCGAGAAAAAGGAAGGAGACGAGCAGCAGGTTTGGCTTTTCTTCTTTGTAAAATCGGATGAAATAATAGAAAGCGGCGATCATCGTAAAGGTCAGCGGGCTTTCCATCATGGCGATCTTTGAAAATTTGACGATTCCAAATGATGTGGCTGTCATCAAAGCGGCGAGGATAGCGGCGTTGCGCTCGAACAGAAGCAACCCGAGCCGATAAACGAACAGGATGGTGAGGACGCCGAAGATCACCATCGGCAGGCGGGACGAAAAATAGGAGATGCCGAGCACTTTGTAGGAAGCCACCACCATCCAGTACAGCAGCGGTGGCTTGGTAAAACGAAGTTCACCGTGCAGCGTCGGCGACAAAAGATCGTCGCTGTTGAGCATTTCTTCGGATGATTGGATATAATCCGATTCATCGCTCATCGTCATGACGCTGGCACCCCAGATGCCGGCGCCGAAAATGATGAAGCTGTACAGAAGAATAAAAATCTGTGGATAGCGGTTGACTGGATTGATCATCGAGGCTTAAGGATTTTCCTATCGGGTTGCGCTTCGGAGTGCTAAATTGTGGATGAAAAAGGACTAGAAATCCAATGCCATTCCACAGTCGTCGCCAACCTCAGGTTCCGCGTGGTGCGTCTTTGGACCTGCCGGTCGATTCAGCGGGATCGAATCGAGCAGCAACGGCGGCGGTCTCGGCTGCCGGAAACCCGTAGATTCAATGTTGCTGCGGTTTATCGTAAACAATAACGAGCCTGAATGCGGCCTGTACCTTGTCCAGCCTTTGATTACCTGATTGTCGGGCAGGGCCTGGTCGGGAGCATCGTCGCTTGGCTGCTGATTCGGGAGGGGCGGCGCGTCATCGTTGCCGACAGTCAGCCGGAGTCGGCGGCATCAATGGATATTGGTGGAAGCCATGGGGTTCGGGAACTGTTCATAATTTTGCCAAAGGTTGCTGTCTGCGGGTGTGCTACACTATGCCCCACGGCGAGCGGCCGGAAAAACGACTGAAATGACATTCGGCATTTGTTGAGTACGGAGGAGGCTATGCCATCTGACTTGTCAGACAAACAGATTAGTGAGTTGAAAAAACAGTTGAAACAACGCTTTTTCGAATTGCGAGAGGAGATTCGCCAGGAATTGCTGGAATCGGACAATGAGCATTTTAGTGAACTCGCCGGGCAGGTTCACGATATGGAAGAAGAATCGGTCGCCGATCTTCTGGTCGACCTCAATCTCGCTATAATCGATCAGCATGTGGAGGAGGTCCGCGAAATCGATGCCGCATTGCTTCGCATCGCCACGGGTGAGTATGGGGCTTGTGTCGATTGCGGCGACGCCATTGGCTATGAACGTCTCAAGGTCCAACCGGCAGCGCAGCGGTGCCATACTTGTCAGGTCAGGTACGAGCAGAATTACGCTCAGAAGGGACAGGCCAGCCTCTAGGAGGCTGTCCGAGAATAGACTGATCTACTGCGGACAAGCCTGATCGGCCAGATTCCCGGATCATTCTCGTTAAATAGTCCCACTATTCGCCTCAAATGATCGACAAATTGGCCGGGAGCCAATTTGGGCCGCGTTAGCGACCCCGAAGGGGTGGAAACCAAGGATGGTTTCCATCAATAATCCGATTCAATCAGTCGTGCCCTCGTTACGATCGCTATTCTTGGACAGCCTCCCAGGCGTAGAGCGCAGCCCCGTCATCCGCGCCCATTCTGCCTGGCATCCCCAGCGTTGAGGGGCCAGAATGAAGTCGGCAAACAACCCGCAGATGATGCCAAACGGGATATAACCGGCATAGCCCAGGACGGGCATTTTGAAAATTTCGAAGCGCTGAACATAAGGAACAGCGTATTCCCAGTGGGCGAGGCTTTTTGCGTTCCACATTTCCCAAAATAGACCACAGATCAGGCCGGATAGGGCCAACAGCCACAGACGGCGCCAATCCCCCGCTGCCAGATCGACGAATGTTCGCCATTCCCCGACATAGGCTTGCAAAGCGAGGATCAGCAGCAACGGCATCAGCCATGCCAGAAAAAAAAGTGGCTGCGGCTTCATGCCAAGAGCAATGAAGCCGAAGACACCGGCAATCATAAGGAATCCTGGCAGCATTTGGAAACGAGGTACGGTCAAGCGTATAAACCGCCCCAGTCCCGCGCTGAGTGACGGAAAGGATTGCAGCCATTCCGCCGTGCCGAGCACTGCAGGCAGGACGGTCGAAAATGACAGTGAGGCAAAGAAGAAATAATGCCATCCTCCAAACTCATGGACTCCGACATAGTACCAGTTGCCGACAAATCGATTGATGAACTCGAAGCTCCACCAGAATATCGCGCTGAGCGGAAACAGGGCAAAAAAGTAACGTGTGCGGTTCAACAGCATGCACTGCCCACCGGTCCGGCGGGCGGTCAACGCGTTGATGGTCAGAATGTATCCCAGCCAGATCGGTGCGAACGTGTGTTCCTGGAATGGTTCAAACCACGCAAAGCGATTCCAGGCCAATACCCAGGACACGAGCATGACAATCACGCCCAGCCAGCCCCACGACGGGAACATGGCAGCGATCGTTGTTCGATGTCCGGTGTTTCTGGCGGATGAAATGATCCTGACCAAAAAAGGCGCCACACAGAGCATGACAGAAACCGCGATCAGTAAAAAGGCGGGCCAGGAGAATGGCATGGAGTGTTTTTGCGGCGGTGGCGGTGGAAACGACAAATAAGGCAGCAGCGGCCGATTACTCAAGAAAGCACCGGTCAAAAGGCTCCCGGCCACAAGGCTCATATATGCCGTAGTACGCCAAAGCCATTGTCTTCCTGTCAACACATTGGCGTTCGGGTTTGGCTTGGTGGGTTGATGATATCACGCTGCTTGCAGGACAAGGCCATTACGGCTGTTGGAGAACAGTGAGGGGTTGTCTGCGTCTATTCCGGAATAGTTTCCTGGAGCCTGGCCGCGGGAATAGCCGGCCGGGTAGGAAGAACTGATGAGATCGTAAATCACGACGACCGGCCAATTCCCTTCCGTACTGAAACCGGCTACTACGCATTCAGGCTGAAATATTCAGATCGTCCTTCCTGCTCTATAGACAGTTTGTCTTCACGCGCCAACCAGCCCAGCGCTCTTTGCACATCGTTTTTTCCAAGACCGGTTTCGGCGGCGATTTTGGTTGGACTCGCTTTCTCCACGGTCTTGAGGTAGTCCCATATTTTTCCTGCTGCTATACCTATTTCGTCAGTCATACTAATGCTCCGATTTATTGGTTTTGCTAATTGAGGTGATCAGCGCTGGTGCGCATGTTCTGCTTGACCATTTTCCGGCAGTACGATATTGAGCTCGAGAATTTCCTGGTTGTCCGATTGTTCGAGGGAAACGGAGATCGCATCGTGGTCGACGTGGACATATTTGCGAACCACAGCAAGCAGCTCATTTTGCAGCAGCGGTAGATAGGAAGGGCTGTTGCGCTCAGCACGTTCGTGCGCAATCAGTATTTGTAAACGGTCCTTTGCAACAGCGGCGCTGTTGCGACGCGATGCACGAAAATAGTCCAGTAATCCCATCTCAGCCTCCAAATAAGCGACCTAAGAGGCCTTTTTTGTCGTTGATGAAACGATGAGGAACCTCTTCGCCGAGATAACGGGCGACGACGTCGGCATAAGCCTGGCCGGCATTGCTGTCTTCGTCGAGTATGATCGGTACGCCGGCATTGGACGAGCTCAACACCGATCTGGACTCGGGAATGACACCGAGCAGATGCATGGATAGAATCTCCTGGACGTCTTCGACGCTCAGCATTTCACCCACCTTGACGCGCTTGGGGGAATAGCGGTTCAGCAACAGATACTCCTTAATCGGCTCTTCATTGTTTTCAGCCCGGCGCGATTTGCTCGCCAGAATGCCGAGCATTCGGTCGGAGTCGCGCACCGACGATACTTCTGGGTTGGTGACGACAAAGGCATCATCCGCATAATACATGGCCAGTGTCGCACCTTTCTCGATCCCGGCCGGAGAGTCGCACACGATGTATTCGAAGTCGCCGGAGAGCTGCTCCAGTATCGCCCCTATCCCCTCTTTGCTCAGGGCCTCTTTGTCCCGGGTCTGAGAGGCGGGCAGGACATACAGTTCCTCACAGCGTTTATCACGGATCAACGCCTGACGAATGTTGGCTTCGCCCTGAATCACATTGACCAGATCGTAAACGACGCGCCGTTCACAACCCATGACCAAATCCAGGTTGCGCAAACCCACATCAAAATCGATCACGACGGTTCGGTGTCCTTTTCTGGCCAGTCCCATAGCGATGGCAGCGCTGGTGGTGGTTTTCCCCACGCCCCCTTTGCCCGAGGTTACAACAATCGTTCTTGCCAAAGTTCTATCCTCCACGGATGAATGCGAGCACCCGTCTTATAACGGATGAATCATAAGAGAAAGGTTTTCGAGATAAACCTGCACCGGCAGGCCACGAATGGAATCATCCATATTTTCGCTGACCTGATACTGCCCGGCGATGGCGATCAGTTCCGCCTGCAGGTCATTGCAGAAAATACGGCTTGCTGTATCGCCTTTGGCGCCGGCCAAGGCGCGTCCACGCAAGGTTCCATACACATGAATGTGACCATCCGCAATGATTTCGGCGCCGGCACTGACATGGGCGGTGACGATCAGATCACCGCCTTCGGCATGAACACGCTGGCCGGAACGAATCGGCTGGGTGATCAATCGGGTTGCATTGCCAGCGCTTGGCGGCGCGTGATCGCGTTTTGCTGCTGCTTCTGCCGGGGCTGCGGGTTTGGGAGGCGGGGCGGTCTCGCGCTTGGCGCTTCGGTCTGCCAGGATCGCCATAGCCAGCGCCTCGGCTGCTCGATTGTGCTCGGTATTGCCGCCGCGCACGCCGATCGGAACCATGCCAAGGTCTCGGCAAAGGCTCACGACCCCGGCGAAATCGACCTGCTGACTCTCTGCCGCCAACGGGCTCAGATCCATCACGATGGGAGTGTTTCGAAAAAAATCGGGCGCCCGTTCGACTGTGCGGCTCAGTTGTTCACCGATTACCGCGAGGTCATTGCCGAATAACATCAGGATTGGCAGAGTGAAGGAACTGCTTTTCAGCTCGATTAGAGGGGATTCAGCAAGGTTTTCTTTTTGCGAGGCCGACATGCAAATGCAAACATCAAAGAGGGATTGAAAGCCTAAGTCTTACTGTGGCCGGGCGTGGCACGTTGTCGTCGGACGCGGTCGGTCACTGTCATGTTTAGGTCAGCGCGGTATTATATCAAGCAGGTATCGAGGGGCGCACCCGTCCTCTCCCTGGAACTCTCTCGAACTTCCATGGTCCGCCTATCCTATCTCTTTTGCCGAAAAAAAACAACGTCATGTACAAGATGCGATCCTTTCTCATATAATACCCGCGCTGCCTTTAACGCTGCCCTGAGCCGAAGCGTCAAGGGCGGGCCGGTGCGCAAAATAAGCACCGGGAGATCGGCATCAATCTGCTTTCTGTACTGAAACGGCAAATGCTTGAATATATCTGGCGTTTACCTTATCGCCGATTTTGAGTTCATCGAACTTTTTAATGTCTTTCGGTACCTGAATTGTCACCGAGTTGCCGCCTGGACCCTGGACCGTGACTTCACGAGTCTCTTTATTGACGGCGGTGATTTCGGCCAGAACTTCGGCCACGTCGACGTTGACGAGCTTGGGTTTTTCGCCCGGCTTTGCGACCGCAACCATCTGAGCTTCCTGATCCTCGAACTCTTCGCCCGGTGCCGCGAGTTTCATCGCCAGCGCACTGTATACTTCCAGGACGAGTTTGTCACCTGGATGAATCTGATCGAAGTTCTTTACGTCCTCGGTCAAATCGATTTCACTGACGTTGCCCTCGGGATCCCTGACAGTGATGCTTCGGTCTTCTTTATTGACCGATATGACGGACGCGCTCACTGTGGCCGACTCCTCGATCAAAACGCCCTTCCAGGGCTCGAAGGTCGTTTTGCTCGTTGCGGTTGCAGCAGGCTCCATGGTGGATTCGAGCGCCGATGTCTGTTTCGGCTTGTCGTTAGTTGCACAACCTGCTGCAAAAGCGATAAAAATAAATGCCAAAATGTGTTTCTTCATGTTTTCTTGATTTCCTTTTTGTGATATTGAATCAATGAATCGCTATTGTCGCCTGTTTTAGACCGAATTTCCATCTCTATCATCATTATGGACCGGGCTAATCTGTTCTCCGATCATTCGAATGACAACTCAAGTGCTTATTCTTGTATCCTGGTAGAGCTCGAGGATTTACCACGAAGGACACGAAGAGCACGAAAGGTATCCCGTATGTCTTCGTGCTCTTCGTGTTCTTCGTGGTGCAAAACGATATGTCGGCAGGCATCTGGGCCGCTACCGCGTGGATTATCCAACTTTTCTCTGTAAGAACAAATTTTCCCTGTCATTATGGAGGATGGCATTGACCGGTTTTTTATGTTAATTTTCGATGATGATCGCAAACTAATGGAGCAAGACGATGCACGCCGTAGAAGAACAGGTCGATCGACTGGAAGAGTTGATAATGAAGATTGCCTATGAGCACTTGAATACGGAAATGGAGCTTCAAAAACTTGCCAAAAACGTCAATCGATTCCAATTGGAGATGCACGAGTTTAAGGACGAGATGAAGGACTTCAAGGACGAGATGAAAGACTTCAAGGATGAGATGAAAGACTTCAAGGATGAGATGAAAGACTTCAAGGAAGAATCCCGAGCCGAGCAAAAAGCGATGAATAAGCGTTGGGGGGAATTAGCAAATAAACTTGGGACGGTGGTGGAGGACATTGTTGCACCGAACACCCGACGGATTGCCCGGGAATATTTCGATTGTCCTGAACTGGATTTTTTTGCTGTCAGAGTCGATAAGCGGAAACCGGACGATCCTTCGGCGAGACGCGAATTCGACGTGGTGGCGGTTGCCGGGGATCTGGTCTTCCTGAACGAAACGAAATCAACAGTCCGGGAGTCCTATGTCAGGGAATTTATCGAATTCGTCAACAACAAGGCATTTTTCGATTATTTTCCTGAATATGCCGGAAAGCGTCTGATCCCATTGTTTGCATCGCTTTCCGTTCCTGATGACAAGGTGAAAATGCTATCGAAGGCCGGCATCTATGTGATGGCGATGACCGATACCACGATGGACCTGGTGAACTATGGAGATGTTGCGAAAAGCTGAAGGCTATCGCCGTGAATGATCGGCAGCGCATTGAATTGCAGGAAGGGTTTGTCTTGTCCCGCAAACCCTATCGGGAAACCAGTCTGCTCATTGAGCTATTGAGTCGTGATTATGGGCGAGTCGGCTTGGTTGCTAAGGGAGCTCGCGGGAAGCGGGCAAAATGGGCGGGGCTTCTGCAGCCTTTCAACTTGTTGAGCCTCTCCTGGACAGGCCGGTCGGATCTGCAGACCTTGACGGGGGTTGAATGGCTCGGCCCTGTTTTGCAGCTCGATGCAACGCGATTGTATTGCGGATTGTATCTTAATGAACTGGTAAGCCGCTTTCTTCATCGGCACGATCCTCATCCACGGCTGTTCTCGAGTTACGCGGAGAATTTGAAGGCATTGGCGGCAGCGGCGAACATCGAACGCACGCTGCGGTTGTTCGAGACCACTTTATTGAACGAAGTCGGTTACGGGCTGCAGCTCGAGTATGAAGCCGAAGGTGGCAAGAATATCGAGCCGAATAAACACTATGCCTATCTTCCCGAGCAGGGACCGGTGGAAGCCGCGCTCTCCAACGAAACCATTTCCGGCACCACGTTGATCGGTTTGCGACAGAAAAACCTGGAGAACGATGAGGTTCTGGCTGAAGCCAAACGGCTGCTGCGGCAGGTGATTGCGCATCATTTGGGTGGAAAACCTCTGCAAAGCCGGGCGCTTTTTACGTCAAAAAGGCAATTTACTCATGAAGCGGCACGAAGATAAGATCGCATCCTATGACTGAAAATCGTCAAATACTGCTGGGGGTCAACATCGATCATGTAGCGACCATCAGACAGGCTCGTCTCACGACCTATCCGGAGCCGCTGCAGGCGGCACTGCTCGCTGAACAGGCGGGTGCCGACGGGATCACCGCTCACTTGCGGGAGGACCGTCGGCATATTCAAGACCGGGACATTCGGTTGCTGCGGCAGGTGCTCCATACCCGACTGAATCTGGAAATGGCGGTAACCGATGAAATGGTCGACATTGCGAGAGAGGTCAGGCCCCAAGCCTGTTGTCTGGTGCCGGAGAAGCGGGAAGAGGTGACTACAGAGGGTGGCCTCGATGTCATCGCCCACTTCCAGCAAGTGCAGGTGGCGTGTGAGAGAATTGCAGACTCGGGATGTCAGGTCTCTCTTTTTATCGACCCCGATACCGAGCAGATCGATGCGGCGGTTCGTGCGGGGGCGCCGGTGATCGAACTGCATACCGGACGCTATGCCGATGCCGGGAATGAAGCAGAGCGGCAGAACGAGCTTGAACGAATCAAGGCGGCAGCATCCTATGCCGATCGGGCCGGGTTACAGGTCAACGCCGGGCATGGGCTGCATTATCACAATGTCGGGGAGATTTGCAGAATTCCGGAGATCGTCGAGTTGAACATCGGGCATAGTATCATCGCACGCGCCCTTTTTTGCGGAATGGAAAAGGCGGTCCGGGATATGAAGCAGTTGATGGTCGCAGCGCGCGCTTCACAATAGGATTGACCCATGGCCGGCGATCTGTCATAGTTCACCATTTTTTAACAAAACATTGTTTCCGGAGAATCGTAGCGCTCCGCCGGGGTTCTTAATGAACAGCGCAGTCCTGTTGTTTCGACTCAATGCACAGGCGCAAGAACAAGGTTGCGGACCGCCGCCGACCGGGCGTTGCGATACCATAGCGGGCGGACTGACTGTGCTTGATCATGTTGATTATGAACTTCTTGCCTGAAGTCGCGGGTGTCCGAAACTCCCAACGAGAGACATGAAAAGAATGAGCGGAAGCAAGATGAGTGAAATTGACCTGAACCATCAACAGTGGGTGGTCAAGCGTTCACTCATGGCGTCTCGTTACCGGCTGGCGAGCCGGTGGGTCGCCGGGTTGCTGCTGATGCTGTGCATAGCGATTGCTCTCTTTTCCATTCTGACCACGCCCAATCATCCAGGGCAGTATCAAGCCAAGCCGGCGGTCAAGGGGCCGGCAGTCAAAGATCCTGTGTTGTACCGGGAAGTCGACCTGTTGCGAAGACAGTCGAATGCTTTGCTTACCGGCTCCATCGAAACCAAGCTCAGACTGATAGAAAGAAGCCTGCGCAGCGGCACGGTTCGAGCAGCCGATCTTGAAATGCTGCAGAGTCTGCAGGAAGAGCTCAAGCTTTTGAAAAATTCTTCGCTTTTCAACTCTTCCAGGGGGCTGGCCGGACAACCGCCGTCTATCGCTCAACAGACCGGACGCGATTCTGCCCATCTGATCAATAATGAGCAGATGCTGGCGGAAATGGCCTACATGAAGAATCTTCTCTATGTCAGCATCGCCTCATGCGGCCTTCTGTTTGTCAGCGTAGGGGGGTTATGGTTGCACAGCAGCGCTCGTCTGCGGCAGCTCGATGCCAAAATATCCGGTTCGCGCATTTTGCTCGAAAAGCCTCACATCGACCATTCGTGAGCGATATCTCTGTTGCGTAGAAGCATCTCCGTTGCTCCCATGATGGAGTGGACGGACCGCCATTTCCGTCGCTTTATTCGTCTGATTTCGCGCCATGCGCTTCTTTACACCGAAATGGTTGTCACCGGCGCGTTGATCCGCGGTGACCGGGAACGCCTGCTTGCTTTCGATCCTTCCGAACATCCGCTCGCGCTGCAGTTAGGCGGCAGCGATCCGGCCGAGCTGGCGCGCTGTGCAGGCATTGCAGAGGCGTACGGCTATGATGAAGTGAATCTGAATGTCGGCTGTCCGAGTGATCGGGTGCAAAACGGTCGCTTTGGCGCTTGTCTGATGGCCGAGCCCGATCTGGTCGCCCGTTGCATCGAAGCCATGTCTCGAGCGGTCTCGATTCCAGTCACTGTGAAAACCCGCATTGGCATCGATCAGCGGGATTCGTATGAGGATCTTTGCTCTTTTGTCGAGACGGTCGCATCAGCCGGTTGTCGAACATTGATCATTCATGCGAGAAAAGCCTGGTTGAACGGCCTCTCTCCCAAAGAGAATCGCGCTGTTCCTCCATTACGTTATGATGTCGTGCAGCGGATCAAACAGAATTTCAGCGGCTTGGAGATTATTCTGAATGGCGGTATTATCGACCTCGATCAGGCCCAGTCGCACATGAAAGTGGTGGACGGTGTCATGATAGGGCGTGAAGCTTATCATAATCCTTATCTGTTGGCGGAGGTGGATGGTCGTTTTTACAACGATCACCACCCGATTCCTTCCCGTAAGGAGGTCTTGGATGCTTATCTTCCTTATATACACGAGCAACTCCGTTCAGGGTTGCGCCTGCATGCGTTGACCCGGCACATCCTTGGCCTGTTCCATGCGGTTCCGGGAGCGCGTCATTGGCGGCGCTATTTGAGTGAGCATGCGAATAAGGCGGGGGCCGATGCGCGTGTAATTTTAGCCGCGGCCGACAAAATGATGTGTCGCTCGTTTTAGCAAACCTTCAAGTTGCTCCTGAATTAGAACAGTTTTATGAATCTGCAAAAACATTTTGCCTATATTATCGAAGAGATTGGGGAAGATCTTTCACGCGAAGGGTTGGTGGATACACCCAAGCGTGCGGCCGCGGCCTTCCGTTTTCTCAACAAAGGTTATCGTGAGAGCCTGAACGAGGTATTGAACGACGCTGTTTTTGATGCCGATACAGAGGATATGGTGATCGTTAAAAATATTGAGATGTATTCGCTGTGCGAGCATCATTTGCTCCCGTTTATTGGCAAATGCCATGTCGGCTATCTGCCGACAGGGAAGGTTTTGGGCCTTTCCAAAGTGGCCCGCATCGTCGAAATGTATGCCCGGCGCCTGCAGATCCAGGAGAGGTTGACCAAACAGATCGCTGGTGCGATTCAGGAAGCGATCAGCGCCGAAGGCGTTGCGGTCGTCATCGAAGCGCAGCACCTTTGTATGATGATGCGGGGTGTCGAAAAACAGAATTCAGTGATGACCACCTCGGTCATGCTTGGAAAATTTCGTGAACACATCAGTACGCGAGCCGAGTTTCTTAACCTGGTCAACAAGTGACGCGCGGGAGATGAGTGGCTCGGAATCAGTCGGTGGCGGCCATGAGTTCAGCAAGATAGTGCTTGAGCCGCAATTCGAGCACTGAGAAAGAAAAGAAACGCTTGGCCACTTCGTAGTTATGCTCGACCATGTCGCGGCGGAGTGCGGCGTTGCATAGGACCTCTTGTGTTTTTTCAACAGCAGAGGCGGTCACGTATCCGTCCAGTTCGATGACGGAGAACCCTTTTGGTTTGATGTCCTTCTGATAGATCGAATACATGTTGACGACGATCGGTTTGCGGTAATAGATCGCTTCCAGAAAGGCATTGCCGAATCCTTCGAATGTCGAGGGATAGGTGACCAGGTCGGCGTGCGGATAAATATCCGCCAAAGTATAGATTTTCCTGCCGTCAGCGGTGCGTCCTCTTTTTTCATTCATGATATCCGAAACAAAAAGCGTTTTGACGTTCATCATCTGCGAATATTCCTTCAATCGCTGCTCGTATTCATAACCCTCGTCGCCGGAAGCGTGCGAAATCACCAGTTTGGCCTTTGGTCCCAGTCGGTGAACCAGTTCGATCGCGTGCTCGATCCCTTTGCGGGCGACGACCCGCGTCGGTTGCAGCACGAACAGCTCATCCGTTTTGATGCCAAGTGCCTCCCGGACATCGCAGGCATAATCATCGAGAGGGGGGGGCGGATGTTCGAAGTCCATGATGTTTGGAATGACCGTTGATGCGATCCCGGTGCGAAAACCAAGCTGTTCTTTGGCGAAGGAGTTGATGACGACATGATGCAGAGATGGCAGTTTTGGAGGAAAGGCCATTCTCAGATAATCCCAAACCGCGTTGGTCATGAAGCGGTCCCGCTCCCAATAGAAATCGTGATGGTGGGCGATGGAGGGGATGCCGGTTTCCATGATGACCTGGGTGATCGCGACCCCCAGAGGGATGTTCATCGGAATGGTCAATGCATTTTGTGGAATCAGCAGGCCGATTTGATATTGATCGATGAAACGGTACAGATGGGTTTTCAGGGAGCGGGCGATCGTATGAATCTTTTCGGAATCGGCAGGATCACGGACCGTGTTGTCGAAGCTTCGCTGGTGGACGGCGGCAATGTCGGGGTGGGCAAAATGGGCTTCAGGCACCAGGTATGATCGCTCCGGCGGATGGTCCGATTCGCCGGCGAAATAAAAACAGGCGAACCCCTGCGCTTCGAAGATCGAGGCCCATTTGGCCGCTTCCAACGACACGCCGTCAGTGCCGGCCAGTCGGGTTGAAACGAACCCGACGCGTTTGATCGCTTCAAAACTCGGTATTTGCTCCATCGGCCCCCCCTTTCTGGTGTGCATCGATGAGCTTCAAAATGAGTCCATTCGATGCGGTGCTGTCATCTATCGCGGGCTCATTATATCCTCTTTCTCTGGCTCAATCTCTTTTCCGGCGTTACAATCTGTTCCTGATTTTCCCCTGGGAGGCTGTCCGAGAATAGCGATCGTAGCGAGGGCGCAGTAGATCAGTCTGTTCTCGGAGAGCCTCTAGCCTTGGATACGGGTTTTCTCTATTGTGGAGACCATCGGGCAACAGGGGAGGGCTTTGATAGGAGCGTGTTGTTGAGTGCGTGCTCAACCAGCGATGGCGACATCCGTGACCGACTGAGGGATATTCTGACATGTATGAAACGATATTAAATACGAAGACCAACGAGCCTCCGGAAATCCGGTCGGCCGATCCGCTCGAAACCGGGGAGGGCGTCATCGATGAGGCGACGTTCCGGACGATTGAGGTCGACCGCCTGTTCGACGCGGTCAATCACTCCGAAACGTTGATCGGCCAATCGATCCTATACCGTTCTCTGGCGCGGCCGCTGGATTCGGCGGAAGCGATCAGGATGAAGCAGGAGGCTTTGCGCGAGCTGCAGTCGAACTCAGAGTTGAGAGAAAAGATTGAAGCGCTGCTGACGCGTGCCGCCACGCGTGAAAACGATTTTTACAATCTTCTATATGGTACATTTCTCGGTCTGATCGGCACGCCTGGTCACAAGTTGGAGATCGAGGGGTATGGCTATGAGTCGTACAGACAGGGAACCCAATTTATGCTCGACCTTGTCAAAGACGCCGAGGATATGCCTAGCCCTGAGAGTTCCTATCTCAAAGGGATTGTCGACCAGATCAGAGGGTTTGCCAAAACCCGCTGGTACGCCTTGATGCAGGGGCCGGCCATCAAAACGGAAAAAGGGTTTAAAACCAGGGAGGAGAAAGGGCCGCTGACACCGGGCTTCGGCTTCAAACCAACCCTGTTCAAGCCGCTGTTGATTACGGCGGCGGTGGCGTTTGTTGCGTTGTTGTATTATCTGGCGCCATTGGCGCCTTTCGGGATCTCGTCGACTGCGGTGCCGGTGCTGATGCTCTTCTCGATTCCGGCGTTGATGGTTTATGTGCCGATCGTCGGCACCTACGACCGGGACAGCTGCATCTATCCATTGAGGAACGATTTCAAAGGATCGAGCGACATTCAGCACACCCTGGAGTCGCTGGGGAAGCTCGACGAACTGTGGTCGTTCTTAGAGTATGCAAAGTCGTTCGGCAGTCCAATGGTATTGCCGACGGTCGCTGATCCGGGCAGGTACGTCGCTCGCTTGAAAGCTGCGAAAAACCCGATTCTCGGCAAAGAGATTCCGAACTATGTGCCGAACGATGTCGACCTGAAGCCGCGACTGACCTTTATCACCGGTCCGAACAGCGGCGGCAAGACTGCGATCTGCAAAACCATCGCCCAGATCCAGCTGCTCACCCAGATCGGATGCCCGGTACCGGCTGAAGAAGCCGAAACCGCGATGGCAGACCGGATTTTTTATCAGGTTCCGGAGTTCAGTTCACTGGAAGATGGCGAAGGCCGCTTCGGAACGGAGCTCAAGCGCACCAAAGCGATCTTCATGGCGACATCGCCGACAAGTCTCGTGATTCTGGATGAATTGTCAGAAGGCACGACCTATGAAGAGAAGCTGGAAACCTCCTCGAATGTGTTGAACGGCTTTAACAAGAAAAGCAACGTGACCATTTTGATCACCCACAACCACGAACTGGTCGATCGGTTCATACAGGAGGGAATCGGACAGGCGCTCCAGGTCGAATTCAAAGGCGACCATCCAACGTTTCGTCTGATCGAAGGGATATCCCGGGTCAGTCATGCCGACCGGGTGGCGAAAAAGATCGGTTTTGCCAAGGAGGACATCGAAAGTTATCTCGAGAACGAAGAGGACGGGCGGCAAAATTAATTGTGCCCGCTGATCACGAACATCTGCTTCCGGGATCGCCGAGTTGCACTCGGCTCAATCAAACAATGCCGAGTGCAACTCGGCGATCGCGGGAATGGAGGGCAGGGGTGCCGAGGAATTCGTGCCGGCACCTCCATGTGCCGTCACTCCTGAGTCCGCTCAGCCGTTTCCAAGCTCTTTGAGCACGGCCTCCAGGCTGTCCTTCGCATCCCCGAACAGCATGCGGGTGTTCTCCTTGACGAACAGCGGGTTGCCGACCCCGGCATAACCGGATGCCATGCTGCGCTTGAGCACGATGGTGGTTCTGCCTTTCCAGACTTCCAGTACCGGCATGCCTGCGATCGGGCTGTTGGGATCACCCTGCGCCGACGGATTGACGATGTCATTCGCCCCGATGATCAACGAAACATCGACATTGGGAAAATCGTCGTTGATTTCGTCCATTTCAAAGACGATATCGTATGGCACTTTCGCTTCGGCCAGCAGCACGTTCATGTGACCGGGCATACGGCCGGCAACCGGATGGATGCCGAAACGGACAGTGACGCCCTTTGCGCGCAGTGTTTTGGTGATCTCGTTTACGCTATGCTGAGCCTGTGCCACCGCCATGCCGTAGCCGGGAACGATCATCACCTCTTTCGCGGCATCCAACAGGTTGGCGGTTCCTTCCGCGTCGATCGGAACCACCTCGCCTGTGATCTCGGCTGCGGGGCCACCACCGGACGAACTTGTGTCGGTACCGAACCCGCCGGCGATGACAGCGATGAAGTTGCGGTTCATCGCGCGACACATGATATAGCTCAGAATCGCACCACTGCTGCCGACCAGCGCGCCGACGACGATCAGCAGGTCATTGGAGAGCATGAAGCCGGTGGCTGCCGCGGCCCAACCCGAGTAGCTGTTGAGCATCGAGACCACAACCGGCATATCCGCCCCGCCGATCGCCATCACCATATGAACGCCGAACGCCAAAGCGATCAGGGTCATGAGCATCAGCGGCAAGGTACCGCCGCCCTCGGCTGCGCCGGCTACAAACAGACTGCCGAACCAGATGGTGAGAATCAACAGGCCCAGATTGAGCCAGTGGCGCGCCGGCAGCAGCACCGGCGTCCCGCTGATTTTTCCGCTCAGCTTGCCGAAGGCAATGACCGAGCCTGAAAAGGTCACCGCACCGATGAGGATTCCGATATAGATTTCCACCTCATGGATGGTCTTTTCAACTCCGGAAAAGGTGGCGCCGGGGTCCATGAAATTCGCATAACCGACCAACACCGCCGCCATACCGACCAAGCTGTGCAGGATGGCGACCAGTTCCGGCATCTGGGTCATTTCGACCCGGCGCGCCAGTTGCAAACCCACCCAGGCGCCGGCGGTCATGGTCATGACCAGGATCGCATAGCTGAGTGCGCCGGTCACCTGGTTGCCTGACACCGTGGCGACAATGGCGATGGCCATACCGATCATCCCGAAGAGATTGCCTCGCCGGGCCTTTTCCTGATCGCTCAGTCCCCCTAACGCGAGGATGAACAGAATGGTTGCGGCAATATATGAAACCGTTACTAATCCTTCTGACATGATAGTTCCTCCTTATTTTCTGAACATTTCCAGCATGCGCCGGGTGACGGCGAAACCGCCGGTAATATTGATACTGGTGATCAATATCGCGAGGCCGGACAACAGTGTGATGAAGAAGCCGGGCGATGAAATCTGAACCAGCGCGCCGGTCACGATGATGCTGCTGATTGCGTTGGTGACGCTCATCAATGGGGTATGCAGCGCTGCGGTCACATTCCAGATCACCATGTAGCCGACAAAGCAGGCAAGCACGAATACGGTGAAATGGGCCATGAATGACGGTGGCGCGACCGACCCGAGGCCGAACAGGACGAGCCCCCCAAGCACCAACGGCATGGCGGCCCTGACAGGTGCCGGCAAAAGCGGTTTTGTCGGTTCGACGACCGGCTCGGGCGCCTTTTCGGCGGGCGCCGCCGGGGGCGGGGGAGAGACCGAAATTCTGGGCGCCGGAGGCGGCCAGGTGATTTCGCCTTCCTTGATGACTGTCGCTCCGCGAACGACCTCGTCTTCAAAATCGACCACCATCTCGCCATCCTTCTGCGCTGTCATGTCGGTCAGCAGATGGCGGATATTGGTCGCATATAACTGGCTCGACTGCGTCGGTAAACGGCTAGGCAGGTTGGTGTAACCGATAATGGTCACGCCATGCCTGACCACAACTTTGTCGGCTTCGGTCAAGGCGCAGTTGCCGCCTTGTTCGGCGGCCAGGTCGACGATGACACTGCCGTCCTGCATTGATTCCACCATCCCTTCGGTAATCAACCTGGGTGCCGGCTTGCCTGGAATCAGGGCGGTGGTGACGATGATGTCCACCTCCATCGCCTGGCGGGCGAACAGGTCCATTTCCGCTTTGATGAATTCCGGACTCATCACTTTGGCGTAGCCCCCGGTGCCGGACCCTCCCTCCTCGAAATCGAGTTCCAGGAATTCGGCATCCATGCTCTCAATCTGCTCTTTGACTTCCGGCCGGGTATCGAAAGCCCGGACAATGGCGCCCATCGCTTTAGCGGCGCCGATGGCGGCTAATCCGGCAACGCCGGCGCCGATCACCATGACCTTCGCTGGCGGAATTTTGCCGGCGGCGGTGATCTGGCCGGTAAAGAAGCGGCCAAAGTGCTGCGAAGCCTCGACAATGGCGCGGTAGCCGGCGATATTGGCCATCGAACTCAGCGCATCGAGCTTTTGCGCCCGCGAGATGCGAGGGACGCTGTCCATCGCCAGGACGGTGACCTTTTTCTCGGCCAGGCGCTTTATCAGCTCCTCGTTTTGCGCCGGCCAGATAAAGCTGATCAGGGTGCCACCTTCATTGAGGAGCTCAATTTCATCGGCGGCGAGTTCAGGATGTGTTTCGGGTGCGCGGACCTTGATGACGATATCCGATGCCCATACGGCTTTCACATCGTCGACCACCTCAACGCCGGCTTCCCGGTAGGCATCGTCGGAGAAATTGGCTGCTTCGCCGGCGCCAGCCTCGATACAGACCGAGTAGCCGAGTTTCTGTATCCGTTCGGCGGCTTCGGGCGTCGTGGCGACGCGTTTTTCTCCTTCGTGTATCTCTTTGGGTATACCAATCTTCATTGTTGTTTTCCCCCAAGCATTAAAGTTCAAAGGACATCGGATGCGTTGGAGCAAGCAGTTCGATGGCCTTCGCTGTTATTATCTTCGTTGTACTCTTGTGTGACCGTTTGCAGCCACAGAAATGTTTCAATCCACGCGCCCGGGAAGGGCGCGACTGGTGTTCGAATCGAATCACCTTGTAGTGATAATGGGTGTATGGATTCGAAAAACCGGTTAAGCATAGGGAAAGCCGTCGTGGTTTTCAAGATGTTTTCAAGCAATCGGGGTTTTATAGAAAAATGGAGCATCAATGCGCCGGTTTTACAACGATGCGTTGACGGTGTGAGTCGTCATGCGGAGAAGCGTGGCGTCCCGCTCGATCCCACGGCGGGAAACGTCGCCTATTGCAGACGGGAGCGAGCCGACGGTATGTTGGATTTTTGCTTTTAAACCAGGTCGCGGGCTCTTTCGAAGGCGTCGCGGAAGTCGTAATAGACCGGTTCCTGGCTGGTGAGGAGTTCCCGCAGCAGTACCTGCTGCAGTCGGTATTTGAGATCGCCGATCGCGAGTGCACCGATGCCGACACTGCCTTTGGATGCAGTCGCGTATTCGAGCGGCTCACCAAAATGCTTGCGTTTGATGCCCTCGATTCCAAGCGGCGGAACGGCGTTGACGTCACCGGCGACCTTGAGCTGCCTGGCATCCGCCAGGACCGAAGCGTGCAATACCTGAACTCCCGCTCGTGCGGCGCAGAAAATCAGATCCGCATTGGCCACCAGGCGCGCTTTGTCCGCATCGGAACTGGCGTATGTTCCGCGCATTTCGGTACCACACATGGCATTGTAGCGATTGGCTTTTTCCAGTGCGGTATCGATGTTCAGATGGTCGACCAACGTGGTGTCGACGCCATGCAGTGCGGCAATGACGCCGGTGGCGATGCCGACCGGTCCGGTGCCGCCGAAGACGACTGCCCGGGACTCTTCCAATGTTCCGTTGTGCTTCGCTTTGAGCTCTTTTTCCACACAGGCGACGAGAGCCGCTGCGGTGGTGAAGGCGCCGCTGGGATCGGCCAATACCGAAACGACGAAAGGCGGCACCATCGCCTGCCGGGTTGCTTCCAGCATGTCCATCGCCAGACCGATATTGCGTCCACCTATGAATATACCGGTCTGTTTGACGCCGGCCGGGCTGCGGGAAAAAATGGCATCCTGCACCAATCGGGTCACCTCCTCCAGTTTGACGTTGTGATAAGGGATGACCACATCGAAGCCGGCGTCCACAGCCATGTTGATATCGAACGGGCTGGTGTGAAGTTTGGGATCGAACATGTGAAGAATGGAGCGGGGTCTCGACATGATCTCTATGGTCCTTTAGCAAATGGGGTGTGGTTCAGAACGAAGCGTGCCGGCCGCAGCGAGGCGATAACACTCGGGAAAAGGAGAAGCCACTGGCGCCGGTTGGGCAGCTTGGCCAGCCGGGCCCTGTTCACTGGTTTTCTTTGACATAGTCTCGGGTCACCTCGAACACATGCTCGAAATGGAGGTAAACCGGCTTGTCGGACTCATGCATCCGCCGCAGCAGCCTGTGTTGCGCCTGGTACTTGATGTTGCCGATGGCCAGTGCGCCGATGCCCACTGCACCGCTGTTGGAACCTTCGATGGGGGTTCCATCATGGAATGCATCGAGCCCGGCGATCCCGGAGGGGGGCACTGCGTTGACGTCTGCAGCCACCTTCAGTCGCGGTGCCGAGGCAACCAGCTCTGCGCTGAGCACTTCGATGCCGGCCGCAGCGGTTGCAAAAACGACATCGGCGGTTTTCATCAACTCGCCTTTATTGGCGTCGGCATCACCTTTGATGTTCGTTTCGCCGTCGCCGAATTCAGCGTTGCACATGGCCGCGATGCGCTCGGACTTTTCTAGTTGGCGTCCGACGATCGTCACATTGGCGCCGGCCTTGGAGGAGATCACCGCGGCGGCCTGTCCGACCGGCCCGGTGCCTGCCAGTGCAAGAATATTCTTTCCTTCCAGCGTCGTGTTGTGGACTTTGGCCAATTCGCGTTCGACTGCTGCAACCATTCCGGCCGCTGTCGTAAATGCGCCGCTGGGGTCGGCAAACACGGAAATCTCGAACGGGGGAACCATCGAATTTCGTGCCGTTTTCAGCATCTCCATGGCCTGCTCGGTCGAGCGGCCGCCGATAAACATTCCTGTCCGTTTGACGCCTTTCGGTCCACGGGAAAAGATCGCATCCTGAACAAGTGCCTGAATTTCATTCGATTCTACATTAAGATAAGGGATTGCAGCCGTCCAGCCCGCATCCAGCGCCATGTTGACATCGAATGGGCTCAGGTTCTTCTCCGTTGTCAGCATATGAAGAATGTATGGTTTTTCCATCAGGTTTGCCTTATTGTGTTGTCGAGGGTGTTGCCGTTGGGGGATGATAAATCCGCGCAGTATACCACTCTTACAGGAACCGAAATGAAGAAAACCCTGCTCCGACTCTATCCGCCGCCAACGCTCGAAGTCCCTCTGAAAGGCCTTTATCTGGCGCATCGGCTGCATGAATCGGGCTCGCCCGAGCGGCCTTTTGTCTATGCCAATTTTCTGACCAGCCTGGACGGGCGAATCGCCCTGGAAGACAGCGCGACCGGGCTGACCTATTTGCCGAAGAACTTGACAACAGCGGACGATTTTCGTCTCTTTATGGAACTGCACGCCCAGGCCGACTGCCTGATCACGCACGGCGGCTATCTTCGGGCGCTCGAGGCTCAGCATTTGGGGAACATCCTGCAGATCGGTGCGACCGATGCGAGCCGGGAACTTGCCGAATGGCGTGTGGGTCAAGGTTTGAAGCCACAGCCTGCCGTCGTGATCGCCAGTGCCAGTCTCGATTTTCCGATGCCTTCATCCATAAAAGCGCATGATCAGCCCTGTTATATTGCAACCGGGGAAGGAGCCGATCCGAAACGGGTCAAAGCCTGGGAGCAGCAAGGCTATACCGTGCTACCGGCCGGTCAGGGCACGATGGTGGAAGGCGATGCACTGGTGCAGACCTTGGGCCGCCTCGGCTATCGAACGCTCTATCTGATCGCCGGGCCGAATATGCTCGATACCATGGTGAGAGCCGGCCGGCTCTCACGCTTGTACCAGACCATCAGTCATCAGCTGTTGGGCGGGGAGGCGTTTCGCACGTTGGTTCCCGGCCCTGTCATCGGACCGATCGGCCATCTCAGACTGCGCACCTTATACTACGATCGGTTGTCGCAAAATGGCGTCGGGCAGTGGTTTGCGCAGTTTGAAAATGCGGACTGAGACGAGAGGTCGGGTTGAAACTGGCTGGTAAAAATTGTCAATGATTTCCACTCTGTGCCATCATTAGCAGCTTTTCATCATGAAAGGGGGAAATGAATGCACACCGTAACCTTGATCAAAGGCGATGGCATCGGGCCATCCATCATCGATGTGGCGGTCAAAGTGATCGATGCTACCGGCGTTGGCATCGAATGGGAGGAAGCCTATGCCGGGATGGCGGCATTCGAGCGGTTTCAAACCCCGATCCCCGATGAAACTCTGGCCTCCATCGAGAAAAACCGGGTCGCCTTCAAAGGTCCTCTGACGACCCAGTTGGGCAAGGGGTTTCGCAGCATCAACGTGGCACTTCGGCAGGAATACGATCTGTACGCGAATGTGCGTCCGGCAAAAAGCTGGAGGGGCGTTCGATCCCGCTATGACGACGTGGATATCGTGGTGGTCAGAGAGAATACCGAAGGGCTCTATGCCGGACTGGAGCACTATATCGGGCAAAAAAAAGAGATAGCGGAAAGCATTGCGGTGGTGACCCGCCTGGGGGCCGAACGGATTGTCGAGTTCGCCTTTCGATATGCCAAGGACAATAACCGCAGCAAGGTCACTCTGGTGCATAAAGCGAACATTCTGAAATACTCCCAGGGGCTGTTCCTCGACGTGGGAAGGGAAGTGGCGCAGCGGCATCCCGACGTCGAATTCGATGAAAAGATCGTCGATGCAGTCTGCATGCATCTGGTTATGGATCCGAGTCAATTCGATGTGATTGTCACCACCAATATGTTCGGCGACATTCTTTCCGACCTGACCGCCGGACTGGTCGGCGGGCTGGGATTGATTCCGGGCGCCAACATCGGCTATGACGCGGCGTTGTTCGAGGCAGTGCATGGCACCGCGCCCGACTTGGTCGGAAAGAACCTCGCCAACCCCTCGGCGGTCATTCTTGCGGGTGCCATGATGCTGAAATATCTGAAAGAGGATCAAGCTGCGGCACGCATCCGAGCGGCTATGGAGCAAGTGATCGGCGAGGGAGTCTATGTCACGCCGGATTTGAGCAAGGAGTCAAAGGCCGGCACTAAAGAGATGGGCGCCGCACTCATTAATGCGATGGAGAAACAGTCTTGATGGGAGGCTGCCTGCATCCATCCGGTTTGTATTGAATGGCCGTTGCAGCAGAATTCACGGCTCGATTGACAACTGCCGGACCGACGGTCGACCGGCTCCTCGCAGTGTCGACGACTCCGGCGTTTGTTTATGACGAGAACCGCCTGCACGAGGCGTTCGCTCTGCTCGACCGGGTGCGCGCGCAAAGCGGCTGCAAGCTCCTCTATTCGATCAAGGCGCTGCCGTTTGCCGGTGTATTGCGGCTGGCCGCCGAATACGTCGATGGACTGTCGGTCAGTTCGCTGTTCGAGGCACGACTGGCCCATGAAGTGCTGAGCGGTCAAGGCACGATCCACATCACGACACCGGGACTGCGGCCGGAAGAAATGGCGGAAGTCGCTTTGCTGTGCGATTTCGTCAGCTTCAATTCGCTGCCGCAATGGGAGCGCCTTGGACGGAGTTTCGCCGGTCATTCGAGCGCCGGCCTGCGGATCAATCCGCAACTGTCGTTTCTCGACGATCCGCGGTACGATCCATGCCGACTGTACTCCAAACTGGGCGTGCCGTTGTCGCAGGTCAAAGCGTTGTATGGCCAAAGCGGCTTGAAAGAGCACCGTATCGAGGGGCTGCATTTTCATACGGCGTGCGAGTCGCGCTCGTTCGCGCCGTTGCATGAAACAGTGCTGCATATCGAGCGGGAGCTGGGAGGAATGATGGAGCAGCTGCGTTGGATCAATCTGGGCGGCGGCTATCTGTTCACCCGGCCGGATCATTTGGAGGGGTTATGCGAGGTGGTTGATCATTTGCGGAACAAATGGCAGGTCGACGTCTATTTCGAGCCGGGTAAAGCGGTGGTCGGCGAGGCGGGCTACCTTGTCGCAAGCGTGATCGATCTGTACGATAGCGACGGCAAAACCGTCGCTGTGCTCGATACGTCGGTGAATCATCTTCCGGAGGTGTTCGAATATCAGAGGCGGCCGGAGCTGGTCGGAGAAGAACCGTCGGCATCGTATTCGGCGCTGCTCGCCGGCTGCACCTGCCTTGCCGGCGATCTTTTCGGTGAATATCGCTCGCTGCATCCCCTTCGAATCGGCGATCGACTGGCCTTTAGAAATGTCGGTGCCTACAGTCTGATCAAGGCGAGCCGCTTCAATGGCCACAACCTGCCTGCGATCTATGCGTTCGAACGGGCCGGGCGGTTGAAACGAATGAAAAGCTATGGCTACGCGGATTATCGCCGGCAGTGGATGGAGGAGCCCATTGACATCGAGAGGTGCGAACATGACTGATCGCCCGGCGGAGCTGTTCAAACAGCTGACGCACGGCGTTTACGTGATCGGCGTCGGCCGCGAAGGCAACCGCAACGCTTTTACAACGTTTTACAGCGGCGTGGGTGATGCAGGTCTCGTTCAATCCTCTGATGCCGGCTCTCAGCATCCACCCGAACCACTCTTCATTGACACAGTCAATGCAGGGCGGAACGCGAAGCGGTTCCGCCATAATCCGGTGTGCAATGGCGGATCACCCTTCGGGCATCCGCCCTACACGCTCGATCACACGTGAACCCTCGTTTTCTACCCCGCGATTTTGTCGAAACCGAAGAGGGTCTGGTATTTGCCGTTGTCAGCAGCAGTGAAGAGGAGGGGCGTGTGCCCGCCTGTCTCCGCTATCGGCGTTCAGGCTCGGGTTATTTCAAACTCTCGACACTGGCAGCGGAGACTCTGTTGCGGTCAACTTCTCCCGAGTACCTTTTTTATTCCAAAATCCGCGACGTTCATCTGCACGCGGTATTGCTCGAATGTATCGTCCACCATTATCAGCCGCGCCGGCGTGTACAGGATCTTAGGGCTCAAGGGCGGCACGACACCATCGAAAGAAAACTGCTTCGCCTGCTGGAACTATTCTCCGAAAACGGCTTGAAGTCCGGCTGCGTAGGCGTCACCGGTTCCCTGCTGCTCGGCGCGCAGCGGCCCGACTCCGACATCGACCTGGTAATCTATGGACGCGAGTCGTTTTTTCAGGCGCGCAGGATCGTGAAACAACTGAAAGAGGAGCGGGCGCTGGATAGACTCGACGAAACGCTTTGGCGCGATGCCTTTGCCAGACGGGGCTGCGAACTGAGCTTCGAGGAGTACCTTTGGCATGAGCGGCGTAAATTCAACAAGGCAGCGATCGAGGGGACGAAAGTCGATCTCAGTCTGCTTGCCGACGCGCCGGATGCCGACCATGCTGTCTACCACAAGCACGGCCTGAAATGCATACAGGCCGGCGTGGTCGATGACACCTTCGCATTCGATTACCCGGCCCGCTACCGGATCGATCATCCCTCGATTTCTGAAGTGCTCAGTTTTTCAGCGACCTATGCCGGTCAGGCGCGGGCCGGTGAAATCGTCGAAGTGTGCGGCCAACTGGAAGTCTCGAGCCGCATGGGTCAGCGGATCGTAGTCGGTTCCGACCGGGAAGCGGTGGGCCAATACATCAAGGTCGTTCATACGCCAGACCGCTGACAAAGCCGTGCTGCCACCATTCCAAGCGGTTGTCTTCGATATGGACGGGTTGGTACTGGATACCGAGCCGACGTTTCAGATTGCCTGGCGGCAGGCTGCGGAGGATCTGGGATTTACCCTCGACGATGCGTTGTGCCGTTCGTTTTCAGGGCGCCAGTACGCCGACATCGAGCAGACGATCATGAAGCGGTTCGGACCGGATTTTCCGCTGCGAATGTTCAGGGAACGCAGCGCCGAATGTTGGCGCAACCATGTCGATGTGTTCGGCATCCGGATCAAGCCCGGCTTCGACCGGCTCACCGAGCTGTTGCGGCGCCGGCAGATCCCGTTTTGTGTGGCGACCAACAGCGATCAGCCGAATACGCTGGAGTGCCTTCGCTTGGCCGGCCTCGAGGGCTGCTTTGCCGAAATCGTGTCGCGAGATCAAGTACCCCGGGCAAAGCCGGCCCCGGATCTCTTTCTGGAAGCGGCAAAATGTTTGAACGCAGCGCTTGGTGAGTGTCTCGTCTTGGAGGATTCGGCTATCGGCATCTGCGCGGCGCGCCGGGCAGGCGCCATACCGCTGCTGATCACCGATCAGCCGGAGGTGGTTGAATATGCGGCGGATCAGCCATTTCTGGTGTTGCCTTCGTTGCTGGCTGTCGTCGAACTGCTGGAGAGCGGTCCGAGGCAGTCGTAGGCTTCGCATTGGGGAAGAAAGCCTGTTGCCCCTCGATTCTGTATGCGGCGATCCGGCTCTGCCCCTCCGGCGACAGAAGCCAGCCGATGAATGCTTGTCCCAGCTCGGCTTTGACATGCGGATGGATCTTTGGGTTGACCAGAATGACGCCGTACTGATTGAACAGGTTTGAATCACCCTCGACCAGAATTTCCAGTTCGCCTTTGTTGCCGAACTGCAGCCAGGTGGCGCGATCGGTCAGGGCATAAGCGTTCATGCCGCTGGCGATGTTGAGCGTCGCCCCCATGCCGGCGCCGGTCTCCCGGTACCAGGCACCGCTCGCCGATTTCACATCGATGCCGGCTTTTTGCCATAATCCCAGTTCGGTCTTATGCGTGCCGCTGTCGTCGCCGCGCGATGCGAACGGCACCTGCGCTTCGGCGATTTTTTCGAGCGCCGCGCTCGCATCGGCGCTTCCCTTCACTCCGGCCGGATCGGCTTTCGGTCCGACGATGACGAAATCGTTGTACATCACATCGAACCGCTGGATGCCGTGGTCCGCGGAGACGAATCGTTCTTCCGAGGGCCGGTGATGAACCAGCAGTACATCGGCATCGCCGTTTTCGGCCAGCCGGATTGCCTGCCCGGTGCCGACCGCGACGACCCGCACCTTGATCCCCGTTTTCTCGGTGAAATTGGGAAGCAGAAAGTCGAACAGACCGGAATTGTCCGTCGAAGTGGTGGATGCCACGGTAATAAACTGTTCGGCGGCGCGCACGCCGAAAGCAAGCACGATCCAGAACATTCCGATCGCCAACGCACGCAGGAATCTTGAGTTGATCATCTCCTCTTCTCTCTCATCTAGTCAGGAAATCGGGTGTTTTGTCGGCCGGCTCAATGGAGAGTTCGATTTTTTCCCTTTCGCCTTTCGGGGTCGGGATCGCCTCCGGGATCGCCGAGTTGCACTCGGCATTGTCTGATTGAGCCGAGTATAACTCGGCGATCCAGGGAGTGTGTTGCCGAGAATCAAACATTCCGCAAGTCAACATCCGGTCAATCCAGTAGTTCGCCCGCCAGAAAGGCTTTCGCTTCATCGCTTCGCGGCCGCTTGAAAAAGGCTGCGGCCATCGATCGCTCGACCAGGCGGCCGCGGTGAAGAAACACGATTTCGTCGGCATGACGGCGTGCCTGGCCGAGGTCATGGGTCACCAAAACGATTTTCGTGCCTTGTCGATGAAATGCGTTGATCGTCTCTTCGATCAGCCGGGTCGCGCCCGGGTCCAGATTGGCCGTCGGCTCGTCCAGAAACAGCACCTCGGGTTCCAGGGCCCAGGCGCGCGCCAAGGCCAGTCGCTGCTGTTCGCCGCTGCTCAGTACCCGCGCCGGCCGGCGCGCCAGCTGTGCGAGGCCGACCTCCTCCAGAGCACGAGCGACCATCGGGCGGCGCCGATCGTTCGACACCCCTTTGACCGCCAAGGCGTAGGCGACGTTGGCAGCGACCGACCGCCGCAGCAGCACCGGCCGCTGGAACACCATCGCCTGCTTTTTGTGCAGCCGCCGGGAGTCGTTGTCGGACCATTGTATTCGCCCGGTTGTGGGTTGCAGCAAGCCGTGGCACAGGCGCAGCAGCAGGCTCTTGCCTGCTCCGTTCGGCCCCAGGAGCACCGTGCGAACGCCATGGCATAATGTCAGCGAAATCCGATCGAGCAAGCGGTGACCGTTTATGTCAAAGCAAACACCGTCCAGGACCAAAGGCAGAATCGAATCGTGCGGTGCCGTCTTGGACTGCTCCTCGAACGGCTTGTCGATAACCAGCGCCAGCTTGCTCATCCGCCTTCCACTCGTTGCGCAACGCCTTGAACGAACAGGGCGCCGGCGTTGACCGCCAGGGCGAGGGCGAGAAGAATGATTCCCAGGCCAAGCGCAATGGCAAGGTTGCCTTTACTCGTTTCAAGCGCAATGGTGGTTGTCATGACCCGGGTCACGTGGTTGATGTTGCCGCCGACGATCAGCACTGCGCCGACTTCGGCGATTGCCCTCCCGAATCCGGCCAATATCGCTGTGAGCAGGCTATACCGACCATCCCAGAGCAGCGTAGGAATCGCCCGAACAGGCCCGACGCCCAATGATTGCAACTGTTCGGTGTACTCGCCGTAAAGATCGGCAACCGTTTGTCGCGTGAGCGCGGCGATGATCGGCAGCACCAGGATCGACTGGGCGATTACCATCGCTGTCGGCGTGAACAGCAATCCGAAGGGTCCCAAAGGGCCGGCACGCGACAGCATCAGATAAACGATCAATCCGACCACCACCGGCGGCAGTCCCATCAGCGTATTGAGCAGAGCAATCGCGGCGCTGCGCCCGCGAAAATCGAATACCGCCACAAAGGCGCCCAACGGCAGTCCGATGACTGCGGCAACCGCAACGGCGATGACACTGACCTGTAAGGACAATCCGACGATCGCAAACAACTGGGCATCCAGGGTCGCGATCAATTCAAAAGCGGTTCCAAACGACTGAGTGAACATCACATCCATTCTAAATGCGGGGTGGCGAATCCGCAACGGTTGCTCTTCTCTGTTTCCCGGCAGCGCACCCATTCTGGCCGTTTGGGCGGGCGGGACGGTCGAGCTGCCGCGTAAATTCACATTTGCAATTGCCAAGCCCTGGCCCGGCTGATTTTTTAAGGTGTTCAAGTTGCTGTATAATTCCAGGTTGCTTTTCGGACGATCAAAAAACGGATCATTGAAACGAGTTAATCAGCGTATACAGGTCACGGCACCGGCGCGGCTCCATATGGGGTTTCTCGATCCCGCCGGATCACTTGGGCGACGGTTTGGCGGGATCGGCGTGGCGTTGAATGAAATCGCCACCCGGCTGACGATTCGGCTGGCTGATCGGCTGGGTGCTGATGGACCGCAGGCCGAGCGCGCCGTCGAGGCGGTGCGCTCGCTCAGCGATGTCATGCACGTTCCTGAGCAGGTTCATGTGGAAATCGATGAAGCGATACCGGATCATGTCGGGTTGGGATCCGGCACTCAGTTGACGCTGGCAATCGGCGTTGGTCTGAGCCGACTCTACGATTTGGATCTGGATGTGCGCGAGATTGCCGGATTGACCGATCGGGGAGCGCGTTCAGGCATCGGCATCGGCGTCTTCGAGCAGGGGGGATTCGTGGTCGATGGCGGGCGTTCGGAGCGGACGAGTACACCGCCTGTCATTGCCCGCTTCGCAGTGCCGGAGCAGTGGCGCTTTATCCTGGTTTTCGATGAGAAAGGCCAGGGCATCCATGGGACTGCGGAGCGCGATGCGTTCAAGGCGCTGCCGGCTTTTCCGACGCAGGAAAGCGCCCGTTTTTGCCATCTGATTCTGATGCAGGCACTTCCGGCCATTGCGGAGAACGACATTCAGCCGTTCGGCGATGTCATCACTCAATTGCAGAGCACTGTCGGTGATTATTTTGCAGCGGCGCAAGGCAGCCGCTTCAGCAGCCGGGATGTGGGCGAGGCGGTCGAGTGGCTTGGGAGACGGGGCGCCGTGGCGCTTGGACAGAGTTCGTGGGGGCCGACCGGTTTTTGTGCCGTCGATGGGATCGAGCGGGCCGAGCATCTTTTTGCCGAGGCACAACAACAGTTCGCCGACCGGCGTGCACTCAGCTTTAAGCTGACAAGCGGGCGCAATCAAGGAGGGCGGGTCGATGCGGTCGAGAATCCTTACGATCTGGTGTTGCATGGCAGCGGTCGGGTCTTGAAGCGCGTCGGCAACTGACGGTCTGTCGAGCGGCTCCTGACGGCGCGTGGTGTCGCAACCACAACGGCTGCTGTTGGCCGGTTTGTCTGCCCGAATAATGGCTCAGTCGGCACGTCGCGGCGGATGGCAGCCCGTGGTTCTCGATCTGTTCGGCGATCGCGATACTTGTGAGGCGGCAAAAAAGGTTGTTAAAATCCTGCCCGGTGACCGCGGTTTCGATGAAGCCTCATTGCTCTCGGCCGCCCGACGGTTGTTTCCTGCCGAACCGGAAGCCGGTCTGATCGTCGGCAGCGGATTCGATACCTCCCCTGACCTGTTGGAAAAGCTGTCCAGGAATTTTGTTTTGTTCGGGAATGAACCGGTGACGGTGCGTTCGCTAAAACAACCGGAACGATTTTTCCAGCTGCTGCAGCAGCTGGAAATACCTTATCCGGAAAGCTGTTTCGACTCATCCGAACGAGGGGAAGGCTGGCTTGTGAAAAGAGCCT
The DNA here is from genome assembly GCA_002352385.1 of Methylococcaceae bacterium UBA2778. Taxonomy (GTDB): domain Bacteria; phylum Pseudomonadota; class Gammaproteobacteria; order Methylococcales; family UBA2778; genus UBA2778. The sequence continues at coordinate 73,228 of DEII01000114.1, forward strand.
TCAGCGAGGGTGGAACGGGCGTGCGCTGCTCGGATTCTCGCCGGCCGCCCGGTCCCGGGGAATTTCTTCAGCGCCGCCTGACGGGTCCGGTCATGTCGGCCCTATTTCTGGCGGATGGCGAGAGGGCACAGATCATCGGTTTCAATACGCAATGGTCCTCCGGTCATGATCCCGCGCGACCGTTTCAGTTTGCCGGCGTCGTCAATGCAGCGTCATTGCGACCGGTTCAGCGCCGTCAGGTGGCCGGATATGTGTCGAGGCTGACGGCGACGGCGGGGTTGAAAGGGCTGAACAGCCTCGATTTTATGTGCAATGGCGAGCAGTGCCTTGTGCTGGAGGTCAACCCCCGGCCCGGCGCCAGTATGGGCCTGTACGATGCAGCGTTTCCAACCGGGTTGATTGCCGAGCATCTGCGGGCCTGTCAGGGCATGTTGAACCATCACACACCACGGTGGAAGACGATCAGGGCGTACCGAATCGTTTATGCCGCCGCCGATCTCGTGGTGCCGAGCGGTTTCTCATGGCCCGAATGGAGCCATGACCGTCCCTTCGGTGATACGCGGATTGCAGCCGGGGATCCATTGTGCAGCGTGACTGCCTGCGGTTCGAACGTAAGGCAGACCCTATCGCTGCTCGAGCGGCGGGGAAGTAGGGTGCTCGATCGGTTGTTCGAGTTCGGATGTTCCGCCGCAGGGCAAAAATTTTGATAGTCCATTAACCATTCAGCGAGCCAAATCAACATGACAGTCACTCAGCAACAGGTCAGTGTTAACAAGCACGTTCTCCCTTTGGTCGAGTCCCTGATCGCAGATGCCGATAAGCTGCGTCTTAATGTGCAGCGCCTGGATGACGGCTGCACGATCGTGGATGCCGGCATCGAAGCCGTCGGGGGGCTCGAAGCCGGGCGGCGTATCGGCGAAATCTGTATGGGAGGATTGGGTACCGTGACACTGACTCACAGCCCGTATACCAGCCGCTGGCCGCTGACCGTCAACGTCCACTCCACCAACCCGGTGATCAGCTGTCTGGGAAGCCAGTATGCCGGCTGGAGTTTGTCACATGAGAAATTTAATGCGCTCGGATCAGGGCCTGCCCGCGCGCTCTGCCTGAAGGAGGAACTCTTCAAAGATCTGGGCTACGCCGACCGGGCGGATGCCACCTGTCTGGTGATGGAAGTCGACAAGAGGCCACCGCTGCCGTTGGTCGAAAAAATCGCCGCTGCCTGCAAGGTGACGCCCGATGGTCTGACGATCATCCTGACGCCGACCAGCAGCCTGGCCGGCAGTATGCAGGTTGTTGCCCGCGTGCTCGAAGTGGTGATGCACAAAGCGCATGAACTGCATTTTCCGTTGGAAAAGATTCTCGATGGCAGCGGCAGTGCGCCGTTCTGCCCGCCGGCTCCCGATTTCATCGAGGCCATGGGGCGCACCAATGATTCGATCCTGTTCGCCGGGCAGGTTCATCTGTTCGTCGGGGGCGATGATAATGCTGCGGAACAGCTCGCCAAGCAGCTGCCGAGCTCGGTATCCAAAGATTACGGCAAGCCGTTTGCCGAGGTCTTCAAGGAGTACGAGTACGACTTTTTCGAGATCGACCCGATGCTGTTCAGTCCTGCCAGCGTGATCGTGACAGCCGTCGAGTCCGGCAACAGTTTTCACGCCGGACACCTGGACGAAGCCCTGCTGGAAAAGTCCTTCGGAGCCTGAGCGATGGGCCGCATCGCCATCATGACGGATGATCCCGGCTGGCATGGTACGCGCCTGCGCCGCGCGTTTGCAGCGCGCGGTTTCGACAGCGCCTATGTTTCGCTGACCGAGTGTCGGATCAGTATCCAACCGGACCGTGTGCCGGTCATTGTTCCCGGGTTTGAAGGGTGTCTGCCGGACGGCGTCTTTGTCCGCGGCGTACCGGGCGGTTCGCTGGATGAAGTGGTGTTCTATCTGGACGTGCTGCACGCATTGAAATTTCTTGGAGTGCCTGTGTACAACGACGGGCGAGCCATCGAACGCACGGTCGATAAGGGAATGACCAGTTTTCTGCTGCAGCGGGCGGGCGTGCCAACGCCTCCCACCTGGATTGTTTGTGATCGCGCGCAGGCATTGTCCATCGCTCGGCGCGAGCTGGAGGCAGGCAGCGAGCTGGTTTCCAAGCCCCTGTTCGGGTCGCAGGGCGAAGGGCTGCAGCGTTTGCAGACGCCGGCCGATGTTCGACAGCTGCAAAGCAGCCAGGGCGTCTATTATCTGCAGCGCTTTGTCCATTGCGGTGATGAGTCTCACGACTGGCGGGTTTTTGTGATCGATGGCCGGGCGATCGCCGCCATGCGGCGCTGCGGCAGCAGCTGGCTGAACAACGTCGCGCAGGGTGCACGCTGTGAGTGGGCGCACTTGAGCGACCCGTTGAGCCGGTTGGCAGAGCAAGCGGTCCGTGCCTTGCGAATGAATTATGGCGGCGTCGATCTGATTCGGGATTCGGCAGGCGACTATCGTGTCATCGAAGTGAACAGTATTCCCGCCTGGAAAGGTCTGCAAAGCGTGTGTGAGGTCGATGTGGCCGAACGGTTGGCGGTCGATTTTCTGAGTCGGTGCGAAGGAGGCTGCAACGAGCGGACTACGGCTGCCTTGTGAGCGTATGTTGAGCGGGGATCTTGAAGAGCGGCTCGAACAAGCTTATCTGGCTGCCTGCGAATGCGAGCTGCAGGCTTTCAAACCGGGCAATGTCAGCGTCTACTCGGAAAGTCACGACATGACCGTGGACGATTTTCGTCGCAGTGCGCAGGTCAGCGCACCAAGTCTGACCAACTTTAAGCTGTCGCTCGGCGAAAAAATGTTTTATGCTATACAAGCCACGCGGGCCGCTGTTGGCTGCAATACCAATTTGGGTATCGTGCTGCTGTGTGGGCCGCTGATCCAATCCATGCAACCGGAGTATGGAAACGGAGACTTGCAAACCCGGCTCGAGCGTGTACTCAGGAAAACGACACGGGAAGATGCCATCTGGGTTTATCGCGCGATCCGGTTGGCGAAACCAGGGGGCCTTGGGAGATCACCGGAACAGGATGTGTCCGGAATGCCGGATGTCAGCCTGCTTGATGCGATGCGCATTGCGAGCGACAGGGACCGAATTGCTTATCAGTACATTTCCGGTTATCAGGATATTTTTGATTTCGCCATTACCCGGCATCATGCCGCCCTGAATCGATGGAACGATGAAAGTTGGGCTGCATTGGCTGTGTTTGTCGGTCTGCTGAGGCGGCATCCTGACAGCCATGTTGTGCGCAAATTTGGTCGCCGGTTCACCGAAATAGTGCAGGACAGGATGGCTTCTTTGGAAAAAGCGTTATCGCACAGTGACAATCCCGAACGGTTGTTGCGACAGTTGCAGGAAGTGAATGACCTGTTCAAGTCGGCTGGAATCAATCCGGGTGCGACGGCTGATTTGACTGTGGCATGTCTGTTGGTCGTGCGTTTGGAGAGGTTGCTCGCGCACTGTTAATGCATGGCATCTTTTTTGCTTTCTAAATGTAAGCTATAAGCTCTTAACTTAAAGGGCATTGTTTTCCTGAATTCACAAGGAGCCAATAACAATGTCAATAATTAATAATGTTAGGTCATTTTTCTCATCATCACAAGAGGGTATGAAAATGGGGACAATCAATAAAGTATGTGTCGGCGAGTCGCTCGTTGGCGATGGCAACGAAGTTGCTCATATCGATTTAATCGTCGGTCCGCGCGGCAGCGCCGCCGAATCGGCTTTTTGCAACGCGCTTACCAACAATAAAGACGGTTTTTCAACGCTGCTTGCCGTTGTTGCGCCCAATCTGGCGGCCAAGCCGAATACGATCATGTTCAACAAGGTGACCATCAAAGGCTCCAAACAGGCTGTTCAGATGTTCGGTCCGGCGCAGCGCGGTGTCGCCATGGCGGTTGCCGATTGCGTCGAGGATGAGACCATTCCTGTCAATGAGGCCGACGATCTGTTCATTTGCGTCGGCGTGTTCATCCACTGGCTGGCCGAGGACGACGCCAAGATTCAGGACTACAACTACGCAGCAACCAAGGAAGCCCTCAAGCGTGCGGTTGCCGGCGAGCCGAGAGCGGCTGATGTCGTTGCCCAAAAAGCGACTGCCGCGCATCCTTTCGCTGCGCACGACTGATCGCCTACGCAATATGCAGAGCGCCAACCGTTACTCCGGTCTGTTCGGGGTAACGGTTACCGGCTTGATCCCACATCCATTCACGTTAAATCGCGACACGACAGCGGCATCCAGCCGTCCGTTGTGCAACGCGGTGGTCACCAAAGCAGCGCTGGCACCAGCGGAATGCAGTTGAACCAAATCCTGCTCCCCTCTCACGCCACCGGCTGAAACAAAGCTTTTTTCAGGGCATTGACGTATGAATCGTTCAAGCTGCAACAGCTCGGGGCCTTTGTTCGTGCCGACGCGGGAAAGATTCATGACAATTACCGTTTCAGGCCAAATATCTGACTGATCGAGCAGACTTCGGAAACCAAGCAAACGGCCGGCGGAGTAATCCAGCGAGAGAATGAGTTGCCGCCGCGACTGCGCCAACAGCGGTACCATCTCGCTCTCCAATGACTCACTTCCGATCACTGCGATTCGGTTTTTTTGCTCGGGGAGCACGATTGTTCCGCCCGTTAATCCCTGATCGATCCAGAACTTTATATCAGGATAAGTCCGAGTCAAACGGCCGATCAACTCATAATTGCTCCCGCAGTGCATCAAAGCGTCCAGATCGGCGATATAGAGCGTCTTGAAGGGGTACAGCGACAGCAGAGCATCAATGACCGCGCTCGGGTCGGCATTTTGACAAAGCGCTGTGCTAATGGGCTGGTACGAAGCCCGGCAGCCTTGCCGGGCATGAACAACAAGACCTTTCATCAGGTCGATGGCGGGTATAATTTCCAAATGGTTTCGAATTGAGGTTATTGGTTTTTGAATATATTACCGGCGGCGGATTGATAAATGAAGCGCTGCCCCGGGATTTGGCAGCCGAAGGCGACCTGATGCTGGGCGCCTTGGCGAACGATCTTCTGGATCTGTCGGATATCGAGCTGGTCATCCCTCGGGACTTCCGCCTTGCCGTGCCTAAATTTCAGGGCGATCAGAGCCGGTTAAACGTGGTTGAATTGAACCGCAATGGTGCTTTTGAACAACAATGGCGGGAACTGCTCGACACCTGTGATGCGGTCTGGCCGATCGCACCGGAGACGAATCATATCCTGAGGGACCTCTGCCAGAGTGTGCAAGACGCCGGTAAGATTCTGCTCAACAGTCCTGCCGTGGCCGTGGCGCTTGCCACGAGCAAACTGGCTACGGCGGTGCTGCTCGAGGAGAAGAATATCCCGGTTGTCCCGACCCGGGCGCTGCATCAGGCGCGATCGCTGTCGGGAGGGCCGTGGGTGCTCAAGCCGGACGATGGTGTGGGATGCGGGAACATCCGCATTATCCGGGAATTGAAAGAGCTCGAACAGATCGATCTCGATCGACTCGACGGCGAATGGATCATTCAGCCGCTGATCGCCGGTGATGCGCTCAGTCTGTCGCTGTTGTGTCGGCAGGGCGAGGCCCGGCTGCTCAGCTGCAATCGGCAGCAGGTGACGATGATTAACGGTGGTTTTCGTCTTTCCGGATGCCTGGTGAACGGGATTCGGGACGTTTCGAGGATCTTTCGACAGCTTGCCGGGCGGATTGCGGGGGCGCTGCCCCAGTTGTGGGGTTACATCGGAGTCGACCTGATCGCATCGGCGGACGGCCCGCTCGTGCTCGAGATCAACCCCAGACTGACGACCTCCTACGTCGGCCTGCATCGGGCGCTGGGGATCAATCCTGCCGGCCTGGTCATGAAACTGCTGGATCAAAAAGAGGAACTCATGCCACCAAAACGACATCTCCCGGCCGCGGCTGTTGCGATCAAATGGTAGGCGGAACATGAGTGAGGAAATCGTTGTCGGCTGGGATATCGGCGGTGCCCATTTGAAAGCGGCCGTCGCCGGTCGGGCGGGCGTCGTTCATCAACTCTGTCAGGAGCCTTGCCCATTATGGCAGGGCCTGTCCCATCTGCACCAGGCTTTCGATGAGATTCTGCGGAAAATCCCGCAGCAGGCGGATCACCATGCGGTTACCATGACCGGTGAGTTGGTGGACCTGTTCGCCACGCGTCATGAAGGTGTCAGGGAAATCATAAACGCTGTCAGCGAGTGCTTGCCGGCACAGCGCCTGCATATTTTTGTCGGTCACGAGGGTCTTTTCAAGACGCAGATCAATGACCGAGATCTCGATGGCGTCGCCTCGGCGAATTGGTTGGCGAGCGCTCAGTTGAGCGCGCAGCTCATGGAATCCGGGCTATTTATCGATGTCGGCAGTACCACGACGGACCTTCTGCTGTTCGACGGCGGCCGGGTGCTCACCGATGCCTATTCCGATCGGGACCGGTTGCGAACCGATGAGTTGGTGTATACCGGCGTGGTGCGTACGCCGGTGATGGCTATCACCAACCGCGTTCCATTTACCGGCGAGTGGATCGCTCTGATGGCCGAGCATTTTGCCACTATGTCCGATGTCTATCGCCTGTGCGGGGAGTTGCCCGAACAGGCCGATCAGCTGCCGGCTGCGGATCACGGAGAAAAAAGCCCCGAAGGCAGCGCGCGCCGGCTGGCCCGCATGCTGGGCACGGATATGGAGTCGACGGGCATGAAAAACATGCGGCGACTTGCCGAATATTTGCGGGAGCAGCAGTTGCTGATGATCCATCGTGCCTGCGCAAGACATCTGTCGCGCGAACTGTTGCCCGCTGGTGCGCCATTGGTTGGAGCCGGTGTCGGACGATTTCTGGTCAAAGTGCTGGCAGCTCGATTTGGACGTCCCTACCGGGAGTTCGGCAGCCTGTTTACTAATAATCGGCAGCAGCCGCATGAAATCGATATCAGCGACTGCGCGCCCGCTGTCGCCGTCGCGCATTTGTTGGCGCGTCATCACTGGTCATGATCTACGCAATGATGACAAAAGATAGGCAGATTTGCTCCGCAGTCGAATGGTATGATTAGATGTGCGTTGACCAATCGATTCGATCGGCGGCACTTTTGGCGCCCTTGGAAACACAATCAAGAGTATGAGCGATTCGGAATAATGACTCACCGCTCCCTGATTCATGAGCTGCCCTACTTTCAAGACAGTGCCGCCCTGTTTTCGTCTTCGGCCGAAAGTCCTTGGACGGTCTTTCTCGACAGCGCCTACCCGCACAGCAGGCAAGGGCGGTACGATATTTTCTCGACCGAGCCCTTTATTAAACTGACCACTCGCGGCGGGATGACGGAAGTCCGGACCCGCAGCGGTGTGCGGCTTTCCCCCGACGACCCTTTTTTACTGTTGAAAGAACAGCTGGGCGCCACGGTTCTTCCGACTTTGAACGATCTCCCTTTTTGCGGCGGTGCCATCGGCTATTTTGCTTATGATCTGGCCCGTCGCCTGGAAATCCTGCCGGTTGACACCAAGGATGCTGAAAACATTCCGGAAATGGCCATCGGGATATATGATTGGGCCGTGGTTGTCGACCATCAGGAACGGCAAAGCTGGCTGGTGGGGCAGGGCAGGGACGAGGAAACCAGCACAAAGTGGCCGGGGCTGATCGAGCGTTTCAGCCGGATATCTCAGCCTGCGGCCGGCGTGACCAGTTTTCGCCTGCTCGGAAAAGTTCTTTCCAACATGGATGCCAACGACTATGCGGCGGCTTTTCGACGCATCAAGCATTATCTGCATGAAGGCGACTGTTATCAGGTGAATCTGGCACAGCGGTTTTCCGCGCCTTGTAAAGGGAGCGCATGGTCGGCCTACAAGATGCTGCGAAAAATGAATCCGGCGCCGTTTTGCAGCTATCTGAACTTTCCGCAGGTTCAGGTGCTCAGTTCATCACCGGAGCGTTTTCTGAAAGTGACTTCAGGCAAGGTGGAAACCAAACCCATCAAGGGTACCCGCCCGCGTTATCCAAATCCTCAGGAAGATCAGGAACAGATCATTGCATTGGCAAAAAGCCCGAAGGATCGGGCGGAAAATCTTATGATCGTCGATTTGTTGAGAAATGATATCGGCAAGAACTGCAAACCCGGTTCGGTCCATGTTCCCAAGCTTTTCGATGTCGAAAGCTTTGCCACGGTGCATCATCTGGTGAGTACGATTTGCGGTGAACTCGATGCAGGACGGCACTCATTGGATCTGTTGCGTGGCTGTTTCCCCGGCGGTTCGATTACCGGTGCGCCGAAAATCCGCGCCATGGAGATCATCGAAGAGCTCGAACCGCACCGCCGAGGGGTCTATTGCGGTTCGATCGGTTATATTGGTTTTGATGGCAATATGGACAGCAACATCACGATCCGGACGCTGGTTCTTTCCGACAACACGATTCGCTTCTGGGCCGGCGGCGGGATCGTGGCCGACTCCGACCTGAACGAAGAGTACCAGGAAAGCTTCGACAAGGCAGCCGCGATGCTCGACCTGTTGGAGCTGGTCGGCATCGATGCGGATGTCGATTATGTGGGTGGTTAAGCTTGGCGGAAGCCTGGGGGATTCCCCGGCTTTACAGTGTTGGCTCGATATTCTGGCGGATCACGGCGGCGGGAAAGTGGTGATCGTTCCCGGCGGCGGACGGTTCGCGGATCAGGTCAGGGCGGCGCAGCGGAATTGGCGGTTCTGTGACAAGGTTGCGCATCGAATGGCGCTGCTTGCCATGCATCAATATGGTCTGATGCTCACCGGGCTGCGCGGCGACCTGGAGACGATCACCGATCCCGAAGAGGCGAAGGCGGTTTTACGCGGCGGCAAAGTGGCTGTATGGCTGCCGGCGATCGAGCGACTGGATCATGAGAAGATCTCCGCATGCTGGGATGTCACCTCCGATGCGCTGGCGGCTTGGCTGGCGCAAAAGCTGAACGCCGGATATCTGGCCCTTGTCAAATCGGTTGCGCTGACGGGGCCGACGGTATCGGCCGCACAGATGGTTGCAGCGGGCGTTGTCGATCGAGCGTTTCCGGCGTACTTTGAAGACGCCGCATTCCAGGTCAGGCTCTACAGCCGGGACCAATACAGCAGGTTTAGGCTGGCACTGAACGGCCACGATCCGGGGGGGTCAATAGCCGTATCCAAGCTGGTTGATTCGAACCAGGACCCCTTTTTCGAAGATTAACTCATACATGAATCGAGTGGGTCCGAAATTGTAGGTCCAGATCTCGACATGCGTGTAAAGAAAATACGCGCCGGAGATCGGTCTGTCATACGCGTCGATATAGCTTGGTTCCCCGCATGCGTACAGCACTCTATGTTTTCGGTCACCCCGGTCGACGAGTTTGTTGCCGCATCGCAATGCATAGGCCTGATCGGCCATTACCAGCAACGCGATTGATAGCACACTCCCGAGGATGGCCCTCATTTTATTGATCTCCTAGGAGCCTGTCGGACTTAGAAAATACACCTCTATAACTCATTGAATTCACGATATATTGCTTCTGGTTATTTATTGATTAATACAGTGAATATACATTATTATCAATGAGTTAACTATTTCAGCTGCCTTAAGGCCGACAGCCTCCTAGTCCGAAGATTTCATGAATTTGCGCC
>DEII01000114.1:82899-117687 GCA_002352385.1 Methylococcaceae bacterium UBA2778
GTGAGTACGGCCGACTGAGGAAATTTCCTTGTGGAATCAAGAGACAAGCGAGATCAAGCATAATTTGTGAAAGATTCGGGCTTGCTCCGTAAGGACAAACGTTGCAGGTAAAAAAAGGGTTCCATCAGGAACCCTTTTGCGAGAAAGGTTAAGAAAACAGTTCCAGGAAAAGGAACAGTATCACCGTCAATCCCAAACCACTATGGATGACACCGGTGACACTCGCCATCGGTCCCATTTTTCCGGCGGCCGGGAGCTTCTTGATCACAGCGAACCGCAACAACGGTTGGTAGGCGGCATTATATTCCAGAACTACGATAACAAGAACAGCCAAAAGAACACCAACTACGCCGACAGACAAATGAGGGTAGTGGGTCGACGCCCCCATGAAGAAGAGCATCGGAACCGAAAAGAGCGTATTCGTACGCGAAGCCAAGCCGGCGATACCGAGTGCCCCGGCTGCATCCGGCAATGCGGCGCCCCCCTTGGCGACCTGTTCGGCGGATGCGATGACGATTTTCTGATTCGGCCAGATGATGATCCAGACATTGAGAAACATCAACGTTCCCAGCAGTGCGCCTATATAGATGTCAACCGGCATGCCTGCACCTTTCAGCGCAAAAATTCCGGCGCCTGTCAGAAAGGTGAACATTGCGCCCCAACGAAACCACCACAATGCGCGGGGAACCAATTTTCGTACGGCGTCGGATTTCGCCGAAGCCTCCGCTTCCTTGAAATATTCTGTCTGCACAAAATTAAAATAATAAAGTAAACCGATCCACACGACGCCGGAGAGGAAGTGCCCCCACCGCAACAGCATCTCCAAACCAATTTTCGTTGTTAGTATTTCCATCGTTTATTCCTCCGGGATTATATGATTATCATTGTGAGTTTATCGGGTATTTTGTCTGCAACCCCGCTCTGAGGCCAACCGCAGCAGGGGCGCGGGCGTTCCGCCCGCATCGAGCGGTCACGATGGCCGCGCTCCCTGGAAAGGAGCCTTCCGCCGCCATTGGCGCCACGCCGATCTCATTCGGTTCAAAACCATTTCAACTCCCGCCATGAGCACACGGTCGAAGAAAACGCAGAAAGGGCCTGCGACAAAAGAATGCAAAAAACGACTCGACAGCATTGTCGAACGCACAAGAGATAATCTCTAAGTTGAATCCACTCTGTCAAGAGAAATTCAAGACAACCGCCTGATTATGTTCGCGGGTCCGATTGAAAAACGAGAGGAACACTGTCCGTCAATCGATGGGAAGCCATTGTAACTGGTTGATTATATATGCTTTGAAACAAACGGGCGCGCACTATTCCGCTGCCGAAGGGCGATCCGGCGGGTCGATTGCGACGCCGCGGTCAAGGCCGGCCATCTCGCGATGAGCTCACCGACTGTGAGGATGCTTAGTCGGTTGCGTGGGCCGCAGGCCCTTTGAAGACTGTTCCGGATCTCGTGTAAATCAGCGTTGGGCGCAAGTTTGTCATCAAGATTGCTTTGATGACAAGCCCGGCCGGGGTGGAATCAGCTGCGGGACTTTTTTATCCAGACTTTGAACAAAACGAAAAGCCGGGCTGCTTCGGCACGTTCACCTTCATAGCCTTTTTCCACGACGAACCGCTCGGCATGAGCGACCCCGGCGGTCAGTGTCCGCGGCGTCCGCCTCCCTCTGTCTGAAAACCGGGCATATGGCATTGCAAAAGTCGCCTGCTTGAAGTTGCCGGGCAGCAATTGATCAAGCTTCGTCGGATCGGCTAAGTGGCGAAAACGTTGTTCGAGGTCAGATTCAGTTTGAGGCATATGGGGGAATTATACGCTTTTGTGTAGCCATTAGGAGGCTGTCCAAGAATAGACTGATCTACTGCGGACGAGCCTGATTGGCCAGATTTCCCGATCATCTTCGTTAAATAGGCCCACTATTCGCCTCAAATGATCGAAAAATCTGACTCATCCAGTCTCGCCCTCGCTACGATCGCTATTCTCGGACAGCCTCCTAGAGGAAAACCACCAGAAAAGGCTTGCAGGCTGTCACCTGCAAGCCTTTGATTGACTTGGTAGCTACGGGCGGACTTGAACCGCCGACTCCAGCATTATGAATGCTGTGCTCTAACCAACTGAGCTACGTAGCCGTCGAGAGGTAAAATTATCGGTTTTTTCCTGGTTCCTGTCAAGTCAGCATCCGCAAGTTCAGCAAGACTCAATCCGGCGGAGTTTTCGGTGCGGCAAGCCACACCGTCTGATAAGGTTCGAGTTGCAGGGGCACGTTGCGACCCTTTGCTGAAAATGGTCGCTGACCGATCAGATCGTAGGGTTGGTTGTCAGCGAAGCGGGTGCCGGCAAAGTCGGCAGCAAAAACTGGTACCGGTTCGGCTGTCAAATTGTTAATGCAAAAAACGGTGGTGCTTTCGTCGGGGGCAGTGCGCTGTACACTGAACAGCCGGTCATCCAACGCCAGAATGTGCTGGGCACCGTCAGGATGAAAGGCGGGAAGTTCCCGCCGCAGCTTGAGCCGCCTCAAGGTTTCGTTGAAAACCGTCGCCGTCAGGGTATCGGGATTGTCGAGCAACCGGATCAGTGTTTGTTCATTCCAGCGTTTTTGGTTGAGCGATTTCGCCCGGCCGGCATACTCCGCATCCTTATGTTCGTTATGGGCCGCCATAAGATTGTTGAAATAGAGAGCGGGAATGCCCTTTAACGCAAGCAAAATGGATTGGGCGCACAGGAAGCGGGCGATATGATTCTCGGTTACCGGCCGGTCCAGGTCCGACAGGGCATCGAAGAAAGTAATGTTCGCTTCATAAGGCTGTTTTTGCCCTTCCTGGTCAAGATACATAACGATGTCGGCTCCACGCCGTTCGAGGGCTTCGATCAGTTTTCCGAATTGGGAGTCGGGAATCAGCCCTTCCAGCGGGCGCAGCCCGATGCCCGCCTCCGAACCGGTCAAATTCACGAAGGTGCAGCCGGAAGGAAGAGTCGGTAAAGCGGAGGCCCATTGGGCCAGATAGCGGGCGGAACCGGTATGCAGGGCCTGCAGCAACAGAGGCGGCAGACTGTACTGAACGATCAGCTGAGCTTCGTCGCCGCCGCCGAAGTAGCTGATGTTCTCCTGATGGGGCAGCTTGGCTTCGGCGAGCAACAGAACATCCAGTGCCATCATACTCAACAGATCCCTGAAGAATCGGATCAGTTCGTGGGTTTCCGGCAGATTGACGCAGCAGGTTCCGGGGCATTTCCAGAGATAGGCCGCATCATTCAGGCAGATGATGCGGGCGCCATGGGTGACATAGAACAGCATGATATCGAGAAATTCGAACAGAACATCCGCATTGGCGAAGTTCATATCGACCTGTTCGTCTGCATAGGTCGACCAGAGGTGCCGTTCGCCCCGGCGGGTCGGTGTTTGCACCAGGACCGGCCGGCAACAGGGCCTGATAACCGCGCTGAGATCTGTGGACGGATCGATTGAAATAAAATATTTTCTTGCCGGCTCGATACCGTTGATATAGTCTGCGAACCAATCGCTTTCTTTGGAAACATCGTTCAACAGCAGGTTAACCATGAGCTTATGTTCCCGGGCGATCGTTTCGATATCTTCCCAGTCGCCCAATGCGGGGTTAACGCGTCTGTAATCGACGACCGCGCGCTCGTGGCCGGGAGTGGAAAGAAAAAACGGCAGGAGGTGTATGATCGAAAAGACCCCATTCGTTCGTTCGCTGAGAAACCGTGCCAAGGTGCACAGAGGTTTTTCAGCGGGAGTGTTCAGCATATCACCATAGGTGATCAGCACGGCGTCGTGTTGGTCCCATGGGGGCAGTGCATCGGTCAGGTACGGCTCTTCAGAGGAATAACGTCCGGCCAGAAGCATTAGCCGCGCTTTGAGGCGGGGCGCCAGGATTTCTCCATAGAGACGTACCAAACGTTTTTCCAATCGCTGCATGATGTCGAGCGGCAGTATCTTCATTGCGGATGTACACGCTTTTCGATGTTGCTGAGCAAGGTCTGTAGGGAATACCGTAATACCGAATAGCTGTAATATTGTTTTGCCACGGCATAGTTGTGCGCGACCATGCCGCTGCGATGTTCCGGGTCGTCCAGAATGCGGCGGACTTCTTCCACGACAGCGCGGTCGATGAAGCTCTCCATGACCGCAAGACGAAAACCTTTGGGCTCGATATCCCGGGCAAATACGGAATAGCGATTGATCAGCATCGGTTTGCGGAAATAGACCGCCTCCAAAAAGCCATTGCCAAAGCCTTCGTAAAGACTTGGAAATGTGACGAAATCGGCATGCGGATAAAGATCGTTAAGGGTATAAATTTTTTCTCCATCACCATTCAGCCGGCGTTCGTCGGCGATTCGATGACCAAAAAAGCACAGATCCACACGTTCGTCGTGAGCCAGTTCGGCGAGTCGGTTGGCGTATTCCGGTCCCTCGTCACCGGTTTCGTGTGAGATGACCAGCTTGCAGCGTGGGTCGTTCAGCATTCGGAGCAGCGTGATGGTATGTTCGATCCCTTTTCTGGGCACCACACGTGTCGGCTGCAGGATCAGGATATCATCGTCGGCAAGCCCGATTTGACTGCGAATGTCGCGGGCGTAGTCATCGATTTCCGGCGGATGGCGCTCGAAATCGAGCACATTGGGTATCAGTACCGACGGGAGCCCTTTGCGCCAGGCGAGATCTTCCCGGGCCGCCTGATTGATGACAACGTGCTGCAGCTGTGGTATACGCGGCGGGAATGCCATTTCCAAATAATCGCCGATCGAAGACCTTTGAAACCGCGTCCTTTCCCAGTAAAAATCGTGATGGTGAGCGATGGCTGGAATTCCTGTTTCCTGCAGAAATTCGGTGATCGCGACACCCAAGGGGACATGCATGGGAATCGTGAGCACGTTTTGAACCACCAAGCGCGAAACGCCGAAACAGGCGACAAATTCGTACAGCGTGCCTTTCAGATATTCCGCCAGATCACGGATTCGGCGGCTGACTTCCGTTGTCCTCTGAGTATGCCCCCACAGCCGGGCGTTGATCCAGTCATTGTCCGGATGATGGAAGTAGGCCTCCGGGATGCAGAGACTGATATCGGGCGCCCGGTTAAGGCGGCCGCCATACCAGCAGCTAACGTGTTTATCCTCCCAGAAGACCTCGGCCCATTTGGCGGACTCCAGTGATACGCCATCGGTTCCGGCGAAGCGGGTGGACAAAAAACCAATGTTTTCAGCCATAATGCTAAAGTTTACCGTCTAAAGAGGAATAGAGCACTGATAAAATGCGTGACAAGCCCCACCGGCGACACATGATCGATCGGTTATCGGTCAGGATGGGGGTTTGATATACTGTCGCCTCATCTCCCGAGGAAGCAGACGAGTCGGTATGCGCGTCGCGGTTGTTCACTATCATCTTCGAACCGGTGGCGTCACCCGGGTCATCCAGAATGCATTGGCATCTTTGAACAGTGCGCCGGTCGATGCGGTCGTGATCACAGCTGAACCGTTTCCTCGAGGCGTGAGTGAGGGGATACTGGTCCGTGTTGCGCCGGGCCTGGCTTATGACGAGCGCAGTAGGCCGGTTTCCACGAATGCGCTTAGAACTCAGCTCGAGGATGCTGCACGGGACGCTTTTGGCGCCCTCCCGGATCTGTGGCATGTTCACAATCATGCGTTGGGCAAGAACCTCGTTCTGCCGGAGGTGCTTCATCGCATGGCCTCCGACGGCCAGCGGTTCCTGCTGCAGATCCATGATTTTGCCGAGGATGGACGCCCCGGCAACTACCGGCGGTTGATCGAGCATCTGGGCTATGCGCAGTCCCGGCGTTATCTTTATCCTGTTGCCGAACATATCCACTATGCTGTGCTGACCGACCGGGACCGGCACATTCTCGAACGTGCCGGTGTTCCACCCGCACAGCTCCATCTGTTGCCCAATCCGGTATGGCTGGAAGCTGGTGGTACGCCAGACGCTGGACCGGGTGGGGAGCAACGTCTATGGCTTTATCCGACGCGGGCGATCCGGCGCAAGAACCTCGGCGAGCTCCTGCTGTTGGCTGCATTGAGCGGGGAAGGGGACCGGTTTGCCACGACCCGGGCCCCGGAGAACCCGCGGGAGCGGCCGCGTTACGAGCGCTGGGTAGGGTTTGCCGAAACCCTGCGTCTGCCGGTGGAGTTCGAAATTTCGACGAAACGTCGGATGCCATTCGAGGCCCTGCTGCAATCGGCCTACAGTCTGGTCACAACGAGCATTGCAGAAGGGTTCGGCCTGGCGTTTCTCGAACCCTGGCTGATCGGAAGGCCGTTGGTGGGGCGTAACCTGCCGGAAATAACCGGGGCATTTCGATCGGCAGGGGTGGATTTGAGTCCCTTGTACGACCGACTGGACGTTCCGCTGGAGTGGATCGGGGCGCGAGTTCTGGAGAACAGAATCCAGGCAGCACGGCAAGATTTCCTGGCCGCATACGGACGTAAGCCCGCCGATGACGATTGCGAGCGCGTTTTTTCAGCATGGGTTCATGACCAACAGGTGGATTTCGGTCGTTTGGACGAACCGCTGCAGGAAAGCATCATCGGCCGGGTCGTTGCTTCGGACGCAGAGCGTCAGCAGATTTCGGTTCATTGCCTGCAGCCCCCTTCAGCGCGCTGTGTCGCAAGCAACGGCGATGCGGTGCGGCACTCGTTCGGGCTCGAGGCCTACGGGCAACGGCTCGACGCGATTTATCGCGGACTGGTTGAGTTCGGCATGGGTCCCATCGAATCGGCAGCGAACGAGGTGATACTGGATTGGTTTCTTGCTCCCGAGCGTCTGTTTCTGTTGGCGACATCCTGAACCATGAGCGTTGCTGCGAATGAGCACGAGCTGCTGCAAAGAATCGAGTCGCTCTCGCGACCGCTGGCACCGGAGCCTACCGGCGTAAGACCCAAGCGTTGGTCGCCGGTTGTGGGTATCCGAGCGGTGCTGTTCGATGTTTATGGCACACTGTTTATTTCCGGAGTTGGCGACATCAGCATCGGCAATGCCGAAAGCGATGAACAGGTCGCGCGTGACGCGCTGACGGCAGCCGGTTGGCACGGCAACCGGCTGAGCGAGGAGATAAAGGTCACCCGCCTGTTCGAGGAGGCCATTCGGAAGACCCACGACCGACTCCGGTCGGCGGGCATTCAATATCCGGAGGTCGATGTCCTTGCGATCTGGAAAGAGGTACTCGAACAACTGCCCCGGTCCGTCGTCGCCGGCGGTATTACGGAGGCCGGATTGCATACCCTGGCTGTGGATTATGAATTCCATGTCAATCCTGTCTGGCCGATGCCCGGACTGAAACAGACCCTGACAGCTCTGCATCGTCAAGGGCTGGTTCTCGGTCTCGTATCCAACGCTCAGTTTTATACGCCAATGATGTTCCAGGCACTGCTGGGTGAGACGCTGCCGGCGCTCGGTTTCGAGCTCTCCTGCTGCGCGTTCTCCTATCGAATGGGAGAGGCGAAGCCGTCCACTCGGATTTTTCAGCAGGCGCTGGATAAACTGGCCGGAAAAAATGGTATCAAGCCCTCCCAAACGCTCTATGTGGGCAACGATATGCTCAAGGATATCTGGCCAGCCCAGCGGCTCGGCTGCCGAACGGTGTTGTTCGCCGGCGACCGGCGCTCGCTGCGCCTTCGGCAAGACGATGAACGCTGCGCTGGTGCGAAACCGGATTGCGTCATAATGGATTTGCGACGGCTTGAGCAGCTGCTGACGGGTTTGATATAGTGACGGTGAAACTGTTGTCGGCGCGCAAATAAGGAGGCGATCAATCATGCATCTGACCCTGGTACACGTTCACGTCAAACCGGAAAGCCGGGACGCTTTTGTCGAAGCCACCCGGCTGAATCATGAAGGCTCGGTCCAAGAGCCGGGGAACATGCGGTTCGATGTACTACAGGAACCGGACGACTCGAATCACTTCATCCTCTATGAAGCCTACCACGACGCTGAGGCGGCGGCTGCACACAAAACCACACCGCATTATCTCGCCTGGCGGGAGACGGTCGCTGAGATGATGGCCAAGCCGCGCCAGG
Source organism: Methylococcaceae bacterium UBA2778 (assembly GCA_002352385.1). Taxonomy (GTDB): domain Bacteria; phylum Pseudomonadota; class Gammaproteobacteria; order Methylococcales; family UBA2778; genus UBA2778. The sequence goes on from DEII01000114.1 coordinate 90,947, forward strand.
GTGTCCAATATCCTGCGTTATTCCCGCTATGATGTTCCGGGCCTTCGACATCGCGCGTCTGCCGCAAATCGTCTTCGGCGGCGGGCGCATCGCGGAGCTGCCGGGACATATTGCGACCCAGGGGCGGCGGGCTCTGTTCGTGCTGGGGCGGCATTCATTCCGCAACACTCCCACGTGGGCCAAACTGCAAGAGGATCTGCGCAGCGCCGGCATCGATTGGAAAGAGACCACGGTGGGGGGAGAGCCTTCGCCGGAGTTGGTCGATGCCGAGGTGGCGGCGCACAAAGACGACGACATCGACGTGGTGGTGGGTGCTGGCGGTGGCAGCGTGCTGGATGCGGCGAAAGCGATTGCGGGGCTCCTGCGTCCCGGCAACTCGGTCATGGATCATTTGGAGGGCGTGGGCAGAGGCGTGCCCTATCGCGGCCCCGCAGTGCCTCTGATCGCGGTCCCCACGACTGCTGGGACGGGCAGCGAAGCGACCAAGAATGCGGTACTGAGCAGGCGCGGCGAGGAGGGGTTCAAGAAATCCTTTCGCGACGATCGGCTGGTGGCGCGGGTGGCGCTGGTCGATCCTGAGCTGTTGGTCTCGTGTTCGCCGGAGTTGATTGCTGCGAACGGTATGGATGCTTTTACCCAACTGCTGGAATCCTACGTTTCGACGCGTGCGAATCCGATGACCGACGCGCTGGCACGGTCCGGCATCGAAGCGTTCCGGGACGGTTTCTGGGCGGCATGGGAACAACAAGCCGATGCAGCGGAAGCGCGCGCACGCCTCGCTTACGCTTCGATGATCTCCGGTATCACGCTGGCGCAAACCGGGCTTGGGTCGGTGCATGGCATGGCTTCGCCGCTGGGCGCTTACTTTCCCGCCCCGCACGGAGTCGTATGCGGTACGCTGGTGGCGGAGGCGACGGAGATGAATATTCGGGCGCTGCACGAACGTGAGCCGGACGATATCGCTCTGCAGAAATACGCTGATGTGGGCCGATTGTTGAGCCCCGAGCCGTTGCCCGATGCTGAAGCGGCCCTGGCCGATCTGGTGGAACGGCTGCGGCAGTGGACCGAGCGTTTGCATTTACCCAAACTGAGCAGGTACGGCATGCGTCCGAAGGATCTGGACAGAGTGGCGGCGCACAGCGGCGGCAGCAGCATGAAGACCAACCCGCTGGTATTGACTGCGGATGAACTGAAAGCCGTTTTGCAGCGGCGGCTGTGAGCGAGGTCCAGATGGGGGTTGGGCCAGTAGTTGATAACCGAACCGCCATTACGTTAAAGGAAATCTTTCTGTTGGGTTACGGTGCGCGCATAGGGCGTGAGCAACCCTGACCCGATGGAGCTTTGCGCACCCAACCCAATCTACCCTATCCGACCGGGAGATGGTTGGGGGCAGGCTCAATGCAGCTGAATTAAGATGAAGTACTCCTTCTCCCTTCGGGAGAAGGTTGGGATGAGGGGATCAAAATGGCTGAGTTCCTTTGTTTATCGCCACCTCACCCAGCCCTCTCCCGCTGGAGAAGGCTTAAATCAACAGCATTGGGAGTCAGGCTGCAATCGGTTGAGGCGCGGTTGACAGAATCGGAACGGGAAAAAGCGACCATGGATGCATTTCAAATTTCGGCGGTGTTGTTGACGCTGTCGGCACTGTTCAGCTATATCAACGCGCGCTATGTGAAGCTGCCGACTACGATCGGTCTTATGGTGATCGCTTTGATCGCGTCTTTGGGACTGTTGTTGGCCGGGCTTTTGGTACCCGGCATCAAACCGTGGGCGGTGGATCTGCTGGAACAGATCGACTTCGATCAAACGGTGCTGCACGGCATGCTGAGCTTTCTTCTGTTCGCCGGCGCCTTGTATGTCAATCTCGACGACCTGATGGAACAGAGGTGGGTGATCGGGATTCTGGCGACGGTCGGTGTTTTTATGTCGACCTTTATCATCGGCGGTTTGAGTTATCTGGTGTTTTACCTGCTCGGACTGGAACTGCGGCTGATTGATTGCCTGCTGTTCGGTGCGCTGATTTCGCCGACCGATCCGATTGCGGTGCTGGGGATTCTCAAGACCACGCAGACGCCGAAAAGTCTGGAGACCAAAATCGCCGGTGAATCCCTGTTCAACGACGGTGTCGGCGTGGTGATCTTTCTGGTTCTACTGAAAATCGCAGCGGGTGGAGATAACGTAAGCACCGCCTATGTGCTCGGGCTGTTCGCGCAAGAAGCGTTAGGTGGTGCGACCCTGGGTTTTTGCTCGGGCTGGCTTGCCTATGTCATGCTCAAACGTCTCGACAACTACCAGGTGGAAATTCTGATCACTTTGTCGCTGGTGACCGGCGGCTACGCGCTGGCGGAAGCCCTGCATCTGTCTGCCCCCATTGCAGTGGTTATCGCCGGCCTGTTCATCGGCAACCACGGTCGTCGGTTCGCCATGTCCGACAAAACGCGCGAGCACCTCGACACATTTTGGGAACTGGTGGATGAAATTCTCAACGCGGTACTGTTCGTGCTTATCGGACTGGAGATTCTGGTGCTGACCGTGTATGGAAGAGAGCTGCTCGCTGCTATGCTGCTGATTCCCCTTGTGCTGTTGGCGCGCTTCGTCAGTGTGGGCGGGCCGATCGCTATTTTGCGCCGCTGCCGCACATTTTCTCCCCACGCAGTGAAAATTCTGACCTGGGGCGGCCTGCGCGGCGGCATTTCGGTGGCCTTGGCCCTCTCGCTTCCACCGAGCCCCGCCCGCGAGGTGATATTGACCGTCACCTATGCCGTCGTGGTGTTCTCCATCGTGGTGCAAGGGCTGACGATTGGGCGCCTGGTGGCACGAGCCACAGCGGCGTAGGGAAACAGAAACAGGAAACAGGGATCAGGGATCGGAACGGATGCCTCTATTTTCTGATTCCTGCTCCCCGATCTCTGAGGTCGTGCATTGTGGATTCTTGCCGTTGGCGAGAGCCCTGCGGCGCAATTCCATCGTCTGGGGCAAACGTGCCTTCAAGTCCTGAATGCGGGTTTGATGTGCAGGATGAGTCGAGAGGAACTCGAGCGGCTGCCCGCGGTTGCTGGCCCTGTTCATATTGAGCCAAAGAGCAACGCTTTCACGTGGGTCGAATCCGGCGCGTGCCATAATGTCCAGGCCGAGCAGGTCGGCTTCGCGCTCGTGGGTTCGACTGTAGGGAAGCAGGATACCGTACTGTGCACCGAGCCCCAACAGCCCCAACAACGATTTGCCTGTGGCTGTTTGCGGCGCGGCGATGGCAAGCCCGAGATTGAGGCCTTGCTCCAGTGCTAACTTCTGAGAAATCCGTTCATTGCTGTGGCGCGAAAGAACATGGGCAACTTCATGCGCAATCACCGTTGCGAGCTGATGCTGGTTGGCCGCGACTTTCAGCAGTCCGGTATGGACGCCGATTTTGCCCCCGGGCAGCGCAAAGGCATTCGGTGTTTTGTCTTCGAACACGATCACTTCCCATTGTCCCCCGATGACTGAAATGATGGCGTCGCTCACGCAGCGAACATAGGCATTGATCTGCGGGCTTCGACTGATTGGCGCTTTTCTTTTCATCTGCTGAAAGGCCTGCAGTCCCATCCGTTTCAGTTCATTGTCGGGCATGAGCATCAGCTGCTTTCGTCCCAGCGGTGAGGTGGCACAGCTTGTCGACAACAGCAGCGCGAGCGTGATCGTGAGTGCTCGGTTCATCGCTTTTTCAGAAAACAAAAGGCCTATTCCTCACCAACCGACTGGATGATGGCCTGGCGGAGTCGTTCCCGCAACTGTTGGCAACCCAATGGTTGATCCTGTTGATCGGTGATGTAGAACATGTCCTCCGCCCGAGCCCCTATGGTCGTGATTTTTGCATTGTGGAGACGAATGTGAAGCTGCTTGAATGCTTGGCCGACTTTCGACAAAAGGCCCGGACGGTCGGTCGCAATGAGTTCGAGCACCGTATAGCGGTTCTGTGAACCAAGGTGATAGGTGACCCGAGTTTTGATCGGAAAGTGTATCGCCTGGCGCGCCTCACGCCTCCTGAAAGAGGGCGATGCGATGGAAGGATCGAGGAGGCCGGCCCTGACCTTGGTGCAGATCTGTTGTTCGCGATAGAGGTCCTTGATCGATTCTCCGGATTGCTCCAGAACCAGGTAACTGTTCAGGACATACCCGTCATTCGAGGTAATGATCCGTGCATCCACTATCGTCAACCCCAACTGATCGAGAATCGCCGTGCTATCTGAAAAAAGATGATCCTCGTTCTTTGCGTACAAAAACAGTTCAGCACTTCCACGCTGGTTTTGCGGGCGCAACAGCACCAGCGGCAACTCTTTTGCCTGACTGGAGTCGATAGCGATGGTATGCCAGGCGCACTCATCCGGCGAGTATCGAAGAAAATAATCCTCGCTGAATGTACCCCAGACTGCATCGATCGCTCTGTTGTTCAGCCCCAGCCTGTGCAACAGGGCGCGCCCTTCCCGTTGCGAGGATTCGATTTTATCCTGCTGGTCGAGCGGGTTCTCGAGGCCGCAATGGAGTGCTCTGTGCGTTGCGATATAGAGGTCACGCAACAGCGTATCTTTCCAGTTGTTCCACATGTTGGGGTTGGTCGCGCGAATATCGGCGACGGTCAGCAGATAGAGATAATTGAGGTACTCCAGGCTGCCGACCATGGAAGCGAACTCGTGGACGACTTCCGGGTCGGAAATATCCTTCCGCTGGGCGGTCATCGACATGATCAGATGGTGGCGCACCAGCCATTGGATCAATCGGGTGTCGTGCTCATTGAGACCATGCTGCCGGCAGAAAGCCTCGCTGATTTGTTCGCCGAGAACCGAGTGGTCACCGCCTTTGCCTTTGGCAATGTCATGAAAGAGACCTGCGACATAGAGCAGTTCCGGTTTGGGGATCAATAAAAAGACCGTGTTGCAAAAGGGCAGCTCATCGTTGTGTCGGTGGAGCGCGAAGCGGCGCAGGTTCCGAATCAGAATCAGCGTGTGTTCGTCCACTGTGTAGACGTGAAACAGATCGTATTGCATGCGGCCGACAATATGAGCAAAGGCGGGGAGATAGGCTGCCAGCACGCCGTAACGATTCATCCATCGCAGTTGATGGGTAATCCCACTGCGTTGCCGCAGAATTTCCATAAAGAGGGCGGAAGCTCTTTTATCGCTGCGAAACCGGTCGTCGATCAGATCGAGGCTCTGGCGGATCAAACGGATGGTGGCAGCGCGTATCCCTTTTAACGAGGGAATCTTCTGCAGCAGCAGGAAAATCTCGAGCAGACCCAATGGATGTTCTTTGAATACGTTCTTGTGCGTGACTTCGATAAAGCCGCACATCGATTGGAAGCGGAGGTTGATGGACACCACTTGACAGTCTTCATACTCCCGCAGCATGACTTCCCTGAACAGTTGCATCAGCATGTCATTCAATCGCTGCAGTCCCATAACGGTTCGATAATAGTGCTGCATGAACTGCTCGACGGCACGGGACTGATCGGTATCCTCGAAACCGAACCGACGGGCGACCGCTTCCTGGTGATCGAACAGCAGCCTGTCTTCGCCGCGCCCAGTCAATGCGTGCAATGCGAAGCGGACCTCCCATAAGAATTTCTGTGCCGACATCAGTTCGACATATTCGGGCTCGGTCAGGCACTCCTGCTTGACCAGTTCATAAAGCGTGCGGGCATTGAAGTGTCGCTTGATGACCCAGCCGATCACCTGTATATCACGCAGTCCGCCGGGGCCTTCCTTGAGATTGGGCTCGAGATTGTAGGCGGTATCGTGATACTTGGCGTAGCGTTGCTGCTGCTCCTCCATTTTAGCGACAAAAAACGCAGGCGACGGCCAGATCCGATCAGGACCGGTTCGGGCTTTCATGTCGGCGAAGAGCTGCTGCGACCCATCGACCAGGCGCGAATCCATCAGTGTCGTGGTGACGGTTTGGTCTCCCCGGGCCAGTTCGGCGCATTCGGCAACCGTTTGAACGCTTTGGCCGGGCTTGAGACCGATATCCCACAGGAAGGTGAAAAAATTCACCAGCGCTTCCCGGTAGGGTTCGGGGCCGGCATCGTCCAGTAATACCAGAAGGTCAATATCCGAGTGGGGATGCAGCTCTCTGCGGCCATATCCGCCAGTGGCAACCAACGCCAGGCGCTGGCTGGCCGCACTCAGAAATCTTTTCCAGCAATCGCCGAGCAGCCGATCAATGAAATCGGCACGTTCTGAAATTAGCTCGAGTACCGGCGTCGAGGCGTTGAATCGATCGATCAACGCGCGGTTGTTTTCCTGAATCAGCTGTTTGAAATGCTGGATCGCGCCCGGCGAGGGAAAAAGTGTCGTGTTATCCGGCAATTGTGATTCGCTCTTTGTCGATGGTTTCATCTTCCCGCAATGTCAATATTTCGAACCCATCTTCCGTGACCAGGATCGTGTGTTCCCATTGAGCGGAGAGGCTTTTGTCTTTTGTCACTGCAGTCCATCCATCCGACAGGATTTTAACGTGCCTCTTTCCGAGGTTGATCATCGGCTCGATGGTAAACACAAGCCCCGGTTCGAGCACAAGGCCGGTATCGGGCTTGCCATAATGCAAGACCTGTGGTTCCTCGTGAAAATCCTGCCCGATGCCATGCCCGCAGAATTCGCGAACCACGGAGTAGCGATGCGATTCGGCATGTCTTTGTATGGCGTGGCCGATGTCACCGAGGCGCAGTCCGGGCCTGATCTTGCTGATTCCGACATAAAGCGCTTCCTGGGCCACCTTGACAAGCCGCTTGACTTCAGGCTTTGGCTTTCCCACCAGGAACATCTTGCTGGTGTCGCCATGGTAACCGTCTTTGATGACTGTGATATCGATGTTGACGATGTCGCCGTCTTTCAACTTCTGCTTGCCGGGTATGCCGTGGCAGACCTGTTGGTTGACCGAGGTGCAGATGGATTTTGGGAACCCTTTATAATTCAAGGGAGCCGGGATGGTGTTTTGAACATTGACCATATAGTCATGGCATATCGTATTCAGTTCATCGGTGGTCACGCCCGGAACGACATGAGGCTCGATCATTTTCAGCACTTGTGCCGCCAAACGTCCGGCGACGCGCATCTTCTCTATCTCTTCGGGTCTTTTAAGACGAACGCTCATTCAAATGTACTATCCAAATAATATTCCATAATGATATACTACGCGATTTTACGCTCTTTTGGAAAAAACAGGCGCCTGAAGCATGGCGTGGTTCCGTAGAAGAGACGGTAAATCCGAATATGGGGTGGGCCAGGAACGGCAGCGACTGGAGCCGATGGGCAGCGATGGATGCGTGGCGATTGATCGATCCCACCCCGCCCATGAGTCATTGCATTGATTGGTCCTGTCGCGGGACGGCCGCGCATTGTTGGGTTTACTCTTTTTATGGTATAAAGCACCGCCGCTTTTGGCAATAATTCTCACACAAATCGTCACATCCGGTTGGGTGCCAAGATTAATCTGGTTTCCGGGTGGGGTTTGTGGAGGCGTAACCCTAATGTCGGACTGGCATAGCGCTGGAAAAGTTCGGCACTTTAACTCAGGAGAAAATATTTATGGCAACGGTAACGATGCGCCAGATGCTGGAGGCTGGCGTTCATTTCGGTCATCAAACCCGCTATTGGAATCCAAAAATGGCACCGTACATTTTTGGCTCGCGCAGTCGTATTCATATTATCAATCTGGAAAAAACGCTGCATTTGTTCAACGAGGCGATGACATACATCGAGGAGGTGGCGGCGAACAAAGGGAACGTCATGTTCGTAGGGACGAAAAAACCGGCGCGGAAGGCGGTTGAACAGGAGGCCAGGCGTTGCGGAATGCCTTATGTGAACCACCGCTGGTTGGGCGGCATGCTGACCAACTTCAAAACGATCAAGCAGTCGATCAATCGGTTGAAGGAACTCGAAGCCATGGGTGAAGACGGCAGCATCCATCGCTTCAGCAAAAAAGAGGCGCTGGGGATGGCGCGAGAGCTTGAGAAATTGGAACGCAGCCTGGGCGGCATCAAAGACATGAATGGCCTCCCCGATGTACTGTTCGTGCTCGATGTCGGCTATGAAAAAAGCGCTGTCAAGGAGGCGAAAAAATTGGGGATTCCTGTCGTTGGCGTTGTCGATACCAATCATAATCCCGATGGCATCGATTATATGATCCCCGGCAACGATGATTCGATTCGTGCGCTGCAGCTGTATACCCTAAGCGCTGCTGCTGCCATACTGGAAGGCAAGACGCATGGGTTGGAAGTTTCCGAAGCGGGGGATGAATATATCGAAATGGATTCGGCGGAGAGCCAGGAGGACCCTGCCGGCGAAGAGTAACACCTGTCGTGGCCGTTCACGGTTGTCTGTCGATCGTGGGCGGATACTCAATGCGGATTGAAACTTCCGCGAGCGAACGCCGGAAATCTATTGAGAACTTGTCTCCCGGTTTAACCGCCGGGAGTGGATTGAAACAAACAAACAGACATACTGACAGACGAGGTCAATCGATGAAAATTACAGCAGCGATGGTAAAAGAGCTGCGTGAGCGAACTGGCTCGGGAATGATGGAGTGTAAAAAAGCGCTGGTCGAGGCGGGCGGTGACCTGGAGACCGCGATCGAACAGATGCGTAAATCCGGTCTCGCCAAAGCAGACAAAAAATCGGAGCGCACCGCGGCGGAAGGGTGCATTTGTATCAAGGTCAGCGACGATGGCAAGCGGGCAGCAATGGTCGAAGTGAACAGTGAAACCGATTTTGTTGCAAGAGGGGACGATTTTATGCAGTTCGCCGAGGCGGTCACCGCGCAGTTGCTCGACTCCGGTCCTGATGCTTTGGATGATATTCTGCAGATGCTGCTCCCCGGTGGTCAGTGCGTCGATGTGGTCCGCAGGGCGCTGATCGCAAAACTGGGTGAAAATATCAATGTCAGGCGGGCGCAATGCATGACGAGCGTCGACGGCTTGATCACCGGCTACCTGCATGGCGGGCGGATTGGTGTGCTGGTTGAAATGACCGGTGGAGATGGCGAGGTCGGCAAAGACATCGCCATGCATATCGCTGCTACCAGCCCGATCTGCGTGGAGGAAAAAGAGGTGCCGCAGGATATGCTCGACAAAGAGAGAGCGATCTTTTCCGCCCAGGCTGAGGCGAGCGGCAAGCCTGCAAATATCATCGAAAAAATGATCGAAGGGCGAATGAAGAAGTTTCTGGGCGAGATCACTTTGGTGGGACAATCCTTCATCAAGGACCCCGACATGAAAGTTGCCGGGTTCCTGAAGGATAAAGGCGCCCGAGTCGTTCGATTTACTCGTTTTGAAGTGGGTGAAGGCATCGAAAAAGCAGAAGAGAATTTTGCTGAAGAGGTCATGGCCCAGGTTCACGGAGCCTGACCAGAGGGCATGCTCAGTTCGACAATCAATGCGGCGTCACCGACGCATCCGCTCGGTTGCGAACAAATTAGTTTACAGCCGGCGGTTTTTTCTATTTCGCAGCGTTTTGGATTTCGATATTTGATGTTCGGATTTTAGGTAAATCGTATGGCCGATTTGATTTGTCGAAGAATCCTGCTTAAATTAAGTGGAGAAGCGCTGATCGGACAAAAGAACAGTGGCATCGATCTGCAGATTCTGAATCGGCTGGCTGGCGAGCTCGGCGAGCTGTCCGGGGCCGGGGTTCAGATCGGTCTCGTGATTGGGGGCGGGAATATCCTCCGGGGCGCGGAAAAGGCATCTGAAGGCATGGACCGGGTGACCAGTGATCATATGGGTATGCTTGCCACTGTCATCAATGCGCTTGCTATGCAGGATGCGTTGGAAAATATCGGCCAGGCCGTTCGGGTCATGTCGGCGCTTCAAATCAGGCAGGTCTGTGAAGACTACATTCGCCGCCGGGCCGTTCGGCATCTTGAAAAAGGGCGTATCGTGATTTTTGCCGCAGGAACCGGCAATCCATTTTTTACCACCGATTCTGCAGCAAGTCTTCGAGCGATTGAAATCAACGCCGATTTGTTGATTAAGGCAACGAAGGTCGATGGTGTTTATTCGGCGGATCCACTCAAGGATCCGAATGCGGTGTTCTATTCCCGGCTGACTTATGATCAGGCTCTTGACGAACGGCTCAATGTGATGGATGCAACAGCATTGGTTCTTTGTCGTGACCACAATATACCATTACGAGTCATGAACGTGTTTCAGCCGGGCGCCATTATGCGGTTGATGCGGGGAGAGACGATCGGCTCGCTCATTGAAACGGAGGCAACGAAATGATTGACGATATTCTACAGAATGCGGCTGACAGGATGGGAAAGAGCGTGCGGAAGCTGATGCAGGAATTTTCGAAAATCCGAACCGGGCGCGCACATACCAGCTTATTGGAGCATATTACCGTACCATATTACGGCAACGATACTCCCTTGACGCAGGTTGCCAACGTTTCTGTGGAAGACTCGCGAACGCTGATGATTACGCCTTGGGAAAAAACGATGGTCCCCGCCATCGAAAAAGCGATTATGACATCCGATCTGGGGCTCAATCCTACCACAGCCGGGACGGTTATTCGCGTCCCCCTGCCACCGTTGACCGAGGAGCGGAGACAGGATCTGGTCAAGGTCGTTCGGCATGAAGCCGAACAGGCGCGAGTGGCTATCCGCAATATCCGCCGCGACGCCAACTCCGAAATGAAAGAGGCATTGAAAGAAAAGCTCATTACGGAGGATGAGGAACATCGGGGCGAGGAAAAAATTCAAAAGTTGACCGACCAATATATCAAGGAGATTGAGCAGCAGTTGGAAATCAAGGAAGCGGATCTGCTTTCAGTCTGATCGGATAGACGGTATGTTGCCGGCTGACATAAAAAGCGGGCGAATTTAATGTGGATATTGGATGTGGTAAGGCGCGCGAGCGATTTTTATGCGAGCGACGAGTAATCAGGGTTCCAAAATGGAGAGCACGGGGTTGGAAATAAGGGAGTTGCCGCGTCATGTTGCAATCATTATGGACGGAAACGGACGCTGGGCAAAAAAGCGTTTCCTCCCGCGTACGGCGGGTCATCAGGCCGGAGTGAGCGCTGTGCGGAATACGATCGAATGCTGTGTGGAAAAAGGCATCGGGGTGCTGACGCTTTTTGCTTTCAGCAGCGAAAACTGGCGCCGTCCCCAAAAGGAGGTTTCCGTGTTGATGAAGCTGTTTTTTTCGACGTTGGAGAAAGAAACGGAAAAGATGCTCGAAAACGGCGTCAGGCTGCGCGTGATTGGTGACAGAAATGCCTTCTCCGAAGAACTGCAGCGTCGCATCGCTGAAACAGAGCGGGCGACGTGGGGCAATGACAAGCTGAATCTATTGATTGCTGCAAACTATGGTGGACGGTGGGATATCCTCCAGGCGATGCGGCACATAGCGGCGGATGTCGAAAAAGGCGTCCTGTCAGCCTCGGCTGTCACGGCCGAACTCCTGGAGTCCTACCTGTCGTTTGCCGATCTGCCCGGGCCTGATCTATTTATTCGTACCGGCGGCGAGCAAAGGATCAGCAATTTTACCCTCTGGCAACTTGCTTATACCGAGTTGTATTTTACACCCACGTTGTGGCCCGATTTCGATAAGCACTCTTTCACGGAGGCGCTGAAGGATTTTGCCGGACGTCAGCGTCGGTTCGGGTTGACCGGGGAGCAGATCGAATCGCGCACCGAACGCAGCGTTCTGGCCGGGTCATGAACCACTTGCTGAAGGTCGACAATCCAATCATGCTGAAATCCCGTGTGTTTACTGCGTTGGTGCTTGCACCGCTCATCATGGTGGCTGTGTGGAAGCTGCCGAATCCTGGCTTTGCCACCGCCTGGGGTCTTGTCATTCTCATGGGCGCCTGGGAATGGTCCAATCTCGCCAAGCTATCGACCATGCGTGCGCGCCTTCTATTCGTTGGAGCGGTCTTGATCGGCTTTCTCCCATTTTGGTATTGGACTGATCTGTTCAAGCTGGCGCTCAAGTGGCTGAATTTGAGCGGGCAGGAGGAGTATGTGGGTGTGATCGACTGGCTGGTTGCTCCGAGCGTGTTGTGGTGGCTGGTGACGAGCGTCGTGATGAAACGATCGCCCGATAAGCTGTTGAAATCACGCCCGTCCAGCCAGGTCAAGTGCATTGTGGGGTGGTTCATCCTGGTCACGGCATGGGGCTTTTTGGTGCGGCTGCGCATGTTCTATGGCTGGGAGTCGGTGCTGTATTTGGTGCTCCTGATTTGGCTGGCGGATATCGCCGCCTTTTTCGGGGGCCGGGCCTTTGGTAAAACGAAATTGTCGCCGATCAGCCCCGGCAAGACGGTTGCCGGGATGAACAGTGCCTTGGCAGCGGCTTTGTGCCTGGCTGTGCTCTTTGGTCTTTCCGCATCAAACATCGGTGGTCGGGTGCCGGTGCTCATGAACTTTGTTTTTCTCTCGCTCGCCACGGTGCTGGTTTCGATATACGGCGATCTCTTCGTCAGCCTCCTCAAACGGTGGCGCGGCGTCAAGGACAGCGGAGGCATCTTGCCGGGGCATGGCGGGATTCTGGACCGCATCGACAGCCTGATTGCTGCCATCCCGGTTTTTTACGCGGGAATCCTATTACTCCAGTGGCAACTGATATGAAGTCCATCTGCATCCTCGGCTCGACAGGCTCGATTGGGGTCAGCACGCTGGATGTGGTGGCGAGGCATCCAGACCGTTACAGGATCACCGCCTTGACGGCCAATCGAAATATCGATGCGCTGTTCGATCAATGCATCCAATACAGGCCGGAGTATGCGGTCGTGGTCGATGCCGATCGTGCCGGCGTATTGGAGCAGCGGCTCAAAAACACGGCTGCATCGCATGTTCAGGTGCTTGCAGGCGCGCAGGCGCTGGAGGAAGTTGCCTCATTGCCTGAGATCGATACGGTGATGGCGGCGATCGTGGGAGCAGCCGGCTTGTTGTCGACGTTGGCTGCGGCCCGCTCCGGCAAATCCGTTCTGCTCGCCAATAAAGAGGCGTTGGTGATGTCGGGGCAACTGTTCATGAATGAAATCAGCCGTTCCGGTGCCCGATTGTTGCCAATCGACAGCGAGCACAACGCCATCTTCCAATGCATGCCCGCGCATTATGAGGCAGGCGTCAGCCCCAAAGAGGCCAGGCGCATCCTTTTGACGGCTTCCGGCGGCCCGTTCAGGGAAACGCCGATCGAGCAGCTGGAGCGGGTCACGCCGGAGCAGGCGGTGGCTCATCCAAACTGGGACATGGGCAGGAAAATTTCAGTCGATTCGGCAACCATGATGAACAAAGGGCTGGAGTTGATCGAAGCCAGCGTGTTGTTCGATATGCCTGCGGAGCGGATACATGTGGTGATTCATCCCCAAAGCGTGATCCATTCAATGGTCGACTACATCGATGGGACCGTGCTGGCTCAACTGGGCAATCCGGATATGCGGATACCGATTGCGCACGCACTCGCCTGGCCCGAACGTTTTGAGTCCGGTGCGGAACCTTTGGATATTTTCAGTATCAAACGATTGGATTTCGAGCCGCCCGACGAATCCCGCTTCCCCTGCCTGAAGCTTGCGTATGATGCGGTCGAAGAAGGCGGGATCATGCCGGCCGTGCTGAACGCAGCCAACGAGGTCGCTGTCGATTCATTTTTGTCGGGCCGAATTCCCTATACCGAAATTGCCCCCGTGATCGATCATTGCATGACGCATTGTTCGCAGAACTCCGCCGACAGCTTGGCATCGATTCTCGAGTCGGATCGGGAAGCGAGGGCGATTTCGAACGCTTATATCGACCGAAACTTTTAACCCGAATCTTTCACAAATTATGCTTGATCTCGCTTGTCTCTTGATTCCACAAGAAANNTTCGGAAATTTCCTTGTGAAACCAATATACTGCGCGATATCTGCGCAAATTTATGAAATCTTCAGGTTAAGGTGTCGCTTCATGGAATCGCTGCTGAATACGATTGTCTATTTTGTCCTTGCGATAGGGCTGCTGGTTGCGTTTCATGAATTCGGCCATTTTTGGGTGGCGCGCCGATGTGGCGTCAAGGTGCTGCGGTTTTCGATCGGCTTCGGAAAACCACTGTGGCGATACCAGAAGACCCCGAAGAGCACCGAGTTCATCGTGGCTGCCATACCGTTGGGCGGTTATGTCAAGATGGTCGATGAGCGGGAAGGCGAGGTTTCGCCGGAGGATTTGCCTTATGCCTTCAATAGGCAATCACTGCCTGTGCGGACAGCGATTGTTTTGGCCGGCCCAGTTTTCAACCTGTTGCTGGCGGTTCTTATCTATTGGTTTGTCTTTTGGGTCGGTGATACCGGCGTGCGTCCTGTCCTGGGACCGGTCGATCCCGGCAGTTTTGCCGAGCAGGCGGGATTCGAGAAAGGCGATGAAATTCTCGCCGTATCCGGTCAGGAAACGCCCACTTGGGGCCTCACGATGAGCCGACTGTTTGCGTTGATCATGGGTGATGAGCCGATTCGCATCGAGGTCAAATCGGCAGACGGCGTGAAGCGTACACGCGAGCTCGTGATTTCTGAAGCGGCCGCGATGGAGCCGGAGTTGCTGCACAGCCGTCTTGGATTTCACCCTTGGCAGCCGGTGTTGGCTCCGCGGGTCGATGCAGTCGAGGAAAACGGTCCTGCGGCGAAGGCCGGCCTGCGGAAAGGTGATCTGATCGTCAGTGCCGACGGTGTTCCAATCCGTGATTGGAGGCAATGGGTCGACTATGTCCGGGAACGTCCAAATCAGGAGATCAGCGTAACGGTCGACCGCGATGGTGTTCAGGTAGTGTTGTCGCTGCGGCCCATTGCTGTCCGTTCAGCGGAAGGCGAGATCGGTCGAATCGGTACCGGCGTGGCTATTCCGCCCGGCGTGTTGAAAAAGATGCGCGTCGAATATCGGTTGGGCTTCTTTTCAGCTTTTACGACCGCGGTAAAGAAGACCGCCGACTTTTCGTTGCTGACGCTCAGGATGATCGGCCGAATGATCATCGGCAAAGCATCTGTGGAGAATTTGAGCGGGCCGATCAGTATTGCTCAATATGCCGGGCAGTCGGCGAGTCTCGGTCTGATGCAGTTCATGAAGTTTCTTGCCGTTATCAGTATCAGCCTGGGGGTTTTGAACTTATTGCCGGTTCCGGTGCTCGATGGCGGTCATCTTTTGTTTTACCTGATCGAAGCGGTCAAGGGCAGCCCGTTGTCTGAACAGGCTCAGGCGATCGGTCAGCAGATCGGCATCGTCATCCTGATCTCTCTGATGGGCTTGGCTTTCTTTTTGGATATCGAGCGCCTTCTGACCTGATTAAAGGCTGATGCCAGGAGGCGTCACCGAACATCCATCTATCCTTTCCACCCATTCAAACGAGAAGTTGTATGAAAAAAAATCTGTTGACCTCCTTAGGTGCCGTTGTGTTGGCCCTGGCGTCTTTCGGCGTGCTGTCCGAAGCGGTGAACCTGAAACCGGTTCTGGAAAAATCATTGCCGGGCGTGGAGATCGATGCCGTTAATCCATCGGCAATGACCGGGTTGTATGAGGTGGTGATCGGTCCGAGGCTATTCTATGTATCGGCCGATGGCCGCTACATGATCCAGGGTGATCTGATCGACCTGGAAGCAAAAAAGAATCTGACCGAACCGAAACTGGCCAAGGCCCGCGCCGATTCGATCGCAAAGGTCGGCCTGGATAAAATGATCGTTTTCAAACCCGAGAAGCCGAAACACAGCGTCTCCGTGTTCACCGATATCGATTGCGGTTATTGCCGCAAGCTGCACTCGGAAATCGATCAATATATGGCGGAAGACATCGAAATACACTATCTTTTCTATCCCCGTGCAGGGAAAGACTCCGAGTCGTACGACAAAGCCGTTTCGGTGTGGTGCGCGGACGATCGCAATCAAGCACTGACCAACGCCAAGAAGGGGCAAGAGATCGAAGCCAAGAAGTGTGACAATCCGGTTCTCGAGCATATGGCGCTTGGCTCAGACCTCGGGATGAGAGGCACGCCGCTGATCGTTACCGAGAACGGAACCATGCTGCCGGGCTACGTGCCAGCAAAACGGCTGGCCCAAGTGCTGAAAAGGGAAGATGAGCAGGGCGGGAAGTGATCGACTATTGCGGGTGCGGTAGGTCCGGTTCGGCGCGCCGCTGATGGGTTTGAGTCGCGTTCTCAACGTCATGCGCGCCGTAGGCCGACATCTCTAATCCACCAAAGTTTTCAATTTGAACAGCAGATCCAACGCCTGCCGGGGCGTGGTCTGATCCGGCTCGATCTCTTCCAGCAGAGCAACGGCAGGATGTAATTCCGGTGCCGTAAACAGATCCAATTGAACCGGCTCCCCCGTTTTGTCCTGATCCAGCAGCGCCTTGTTTTCGAGCGCTTCCAATTTTCTCCGCGCCTGCTCGATGACCGTGCGTGGGATGCCCGCCAAAGCGGCGACCTGCAGACCATAGCTTTGATTGGCCGGCCCCGCTTTCAGCGCGTGTAAAAAGACGATCGAGTCGCCGTGTTCGATGGCATCGAGATGGACATTGTGGATTTCCGGGTGTTCTTCCGACAGTGTCGTCAATTCGTAATAGTGGGTTGCAAACAGCGTGAAGGCCTTGACTTCCCGCACCAGATATTGAGCGCAGGCCCACGCCAGGGAGAGACCGTCGAATGTGCTGGTGCCGCGTCCGATTTCGTCCATGAGTACCAGGCTGTTTTCTGTTGCATTGTGCAGAATATTGGCGGTTTCCGACATTTCCACCATGAAGGTCGAGCGTCCGCCGGCAAGGTCGTCGGAAGCGCCGATGCGGGTAAAGATCCGGTCGATGGGGCCGATTTCTGCGCTTTTTGCCGGAATGAAACTGCCGAGATGGGCAAGCAGAACGATCA
Source organism: Methylococcaceae bacterium UBA2778 (assembly GCA_002352385.1). GTDB lineage: Bacteria > Pseudomonadota > Gammaproteobacteria > Methylococcales > UBA2778 > UBA2778. The sequence continues at coordinate 107,799 of DEII01000114.1, forward strand.
ACGCCGCTTGCCGCATATAGGTTGATTTCCCCCCCATGTTGGGTCCTGTGATCAGCAGCGTTCGTCGATTCGTGGACAACTCGAGGTCATTGGGTACAAAAGGGTTGTCCGATACCTGCTCGACGACAAGGTGCCGTCCTTCGGTAATATGAATGCCGGGCTCGGTTTGAAGTCTCGGCGCGGTCATTCGAAGCGTTTCGGCACGTTCGGCGAAGGTGGCCAGCACATCCAGTTCGGCAAGCGCGGATGCGCAGGTCTGCAGTATTTGTATCGAGTCGCCCAACTGATCGAGCAAAGCATCGTATAGGGCTTTTTCATAGGCCAGTGCTTGTTCCCGCGCGCTCAAGACCTTGTCTTCGAACGCTTTGAGTTCGGCGGTGATATAGCGTTCGACGTTTTTCAATGTCTGTTTGCGTGTGTAATGTGCCGGGGTTTTATCGGCTTGCGCGCGCGGCGCTTCGATGTAATAGCCGTGGACCCGGTTGTACCGGACTTTGAGATTGGCAATCCCGGTCTGCTCCCGCTCCTTTGTCTCCATGTCGACCAGAAATTGGTCTGCATTCCGGCTGATGTGGCGCAGTTCATCCAGTTCCGCATCGTAGCCGTCGGCAATGACGCCGCCGTCGCGGATGAGCACGGGCGGTTGATCGACGACGGCGCGCTGCAAAAGATCGACAAGCTCCGGATGTTCCCCGATCTGTTGCCCCAGTCGCATCAACAGGGGCGTCGTGCAGAGTGACAGGCCCTGCTGCAGCGCCGGCAACACGCTTAGGGTATGGCGCAGGACGATCAGGTCACGGGGCCGTGCCGATTTCAACGCGATTCTCGAGGTGATCCGCTCGATATCGCCGACTTCCCGCAAGATGTTTTGCAGCGGCTCATGCATGTGCTCGGCCAATAACGCTTCGATGCTCAGATAGCGTTCATTCAAGCGTTGCCGGTCGCGCAGCGGGCGATGGATCCAGCGCCGCAGCATGCGGCTGCCCATGGCTGTTGCGGTCCGGTCCAGGACGCCGAACAGCGTTAATTCGGTGCGACCCGATGGATGACTGTCGAGTTCGAGGTTCCGTCGGCTGGCGGCGTCGAGCATGATCGTCTCTTCACCGCTCTCGACGCGTATGTACTGTATATGGGGCAGAGCACTTTGCTGGGTCTCCTTGACATAATGCAGCAGGCAGGCGGCTGCGGCAATGGCATCGGGCATCTCTTCACAACCGAAGCCTTTCAGATCCTGGGTACGGAACTGGCGGATCAGTAATTCCCGTCCGCTTTCAGGGTCGAAGTGCCACACCGGGCGTCGACTGACGCCCCGACAGTTTTTGAGTCGAACGGGCGCTGTCCACTCTTCGCTGATCAGCAGTTCCGCCGGGTCCAAGCGCTCCAGTTCACTCAACAACTGTTCCGTCGAGTCGACCTGCTGAACGATGAAGCGCCCGCTGCTGAGCTCCAGACTCGCGATCGCAAACCGGTTTTGCGAGGAGCGAACGGCGACCAGCAGATTTTCCTTGTGGTCTTCGAGCAGCGCTTCGTCGGTGACGGTCCCGGGCGTCACAATGCGCACGACTTTGCGCTCGACCGGGCCTTTCGAAGTCGCCGGGTCGCCGATCTGCTCACAAATGGCGACCGATTCGCCGAGCCGCAGCAGTTTGGCGAGGTAGCCTTCGGCGGCGTGATACGGAATGCCTGCCATCGGTACCCGGATGCCGGCGGACTCCCCTCGACTGGTCAGGGTCAAATCGATCAATTGCGACGCTTTCCGGGCATCATCGAAAAACAGCTCATAGAAATCGCCCATGCGATAGAATAAAAGGGTTTCGGGATGGTCGGCCTTGATGCGCAGATATTGCTGCATCATCGGCGTGTGATTGGACAAAAAGGACTTTTGGTTCATCTGCAATAGTGTATCGAATGTGGCTGGCTGCAGCGATGGCTTAATTCTAGGAGGCTGTCCGCTTATGGGCGATTAACGGCATGAATGACGCATTATATTCATTATCCGAGCGGATTGGTGTTCTGCTTGTTGCCAGAGGTCACAAGTTGGCAACCGCCGAATCCTGTACCGGCGGATGGATCGCTAAATGTTTGACCGATGTGGCCGGCAGTTCCGAATGGTTCGAGCGCGGGTTTGTGACCTACAGCAACCGGGCCAAACAGGAGATGCTCGATGTTAAAGATGCCACGCTGATCGCGGATGGGGCTGTGAGTGAAGCGACGGTTGGCGAAATGGTCGTGGGGGCTTTGCGCCATAGCACCGCCCAGTGTGCATTGGCTGTCAGCGGGATCGCCGGGCCGGGCGGCGGGACGGCAGACAAGCCGGTCGGATTGGTCTGGTTTGCCTGGAAGCGCGTGGATGGGCTTTGCCGCAGCCGTCGGCAAATTTTCGAAGGCGACCGCGAAGCGGTTCGTTTCCTTGCGGTGCGAATGGCGTTGCAAGGAGTGCTCGATGAATATGCCGGAAGCGGGTAGCAGCACTACGCAGCGTCTCTTTTTCGCCTTGTGGCCCGATCAGAAAACGCGCGGCCGCATGGAAAGAGTCCAACACCGTTTCAAGCACTATAGAGCACACTGGACAAAGCCGGAGAAACTGCACGTGACGCTGTTTTTTTTGGGCAAGGTCGAACCGGCGCATGTTCCGAGCGTCGTTGAAACCGCGGCCGGCCTGCGCGGCAGCCCGTTCCACCTGGTGCTGGATTGTGCCATGCCCATCCATCGTTCCGGACTGCTCTGGCTGACCCCCCGGCAGCCACCGGATGAGCTCGGCACTCTGGTCAAAGAACTGACAACGCGGCTGCAGCCGCGTGGCTTCGAACCCGAGGCCAGGCGCTTTCGCCCGCACGTCACGCTGGCCCGCAAACTGAGCGGCAAACCGAATTGTCAGGAGATCGATCCGATCGACTGGCCGATTGATTCTTTCGCCCTCGTTGAATCGAAGACGGATAACACCGGCTCGCATTATGTCGTACGTGAACTGTGGCGGTTCGGACAACAGTTTGGTGGTGTATGATCTTTCCGGAGTGATCTCATGTTCTCGCCGATTTGATTGGTTATAAGGGTTTTTTTCCTGAAGAGTGTTTCTGACTATACTGAGTAGGTGAGAAGCTCGCGGTCTGGCCGTGCAACAATAATAGCTCCGACCGTGCCATGTTGTCGGCAATGCTGCATTTCCGGCCGACCATGGATTTCGGCTATGCCCGACCGCGGCTCTGTGGGATAATATTTTCATAATGTCATCATCGACTTGAATCAGAGGCATAAATGGACGACAACAAAAAAAAGGCGCTGGGTGCAGCGCTTTTGCAGATTGAAAAGCAGTTTGGAAAAGGCTCTGTCATGCGCATGGGCGACGTCGCCGCGAGCCGGGATATCGAGGTGGTTTCGACCGGTTCGCTGGGACTCGATATTGCTCTGGGCTGCGGCGGTTTGCCACGCGGGCGCGTGGTGGAAATCTATGGTCCGGAATCCTCCGGAAAGACAACTTTGACGCTCGAGGTGATCGCGCAGGTACAAAAAGGGGGCGGTACAGCCGCCTTTATCGATGCCGAGCATGCGCTCGATCCTGCTTATGCAGAAAAAATCGGTGTCAATATCGATGATCTGCTGGTGTCACAGCCCGATACCGGTGAGCAGGCGCTCGAGATCGCGGACATGCTGGTGCGCTCGGGGGCGGTCGACATCGTTGTGGTCGATTCGGTGGCGGCGTTGACGCCCAAGGCGGAGATCGAAGGTGAGATGGGCGATACCCATGTCGGATTGCAGGCACGGCTGATGTCCCAAGCTCTGCGGAAGCTGACGGCCAATATCAAGCGTTCCAATACGCTGGTGGTTTTCATCAACCAGATCCGGATGAAAATCGGCGTGATGTTCGGGAGTCCTGAAACCACCACAGGCGGCAACGCGCTCAAGTTTTACGCATCGGTCCGTCTGGATATTCGGCGTATCGGAGCCATCAAGAAAGGCGATGAAGTCATCGGCAACGACACCCGAGTCAAAGTGGTGAAAAACAAGGTGGCACCGCCCTTCAGAGAAGCAAACTTCGAGATACTCTATGGTGAAGGCGTCTCGTTCGAGGGCGAACTGATCGACTTGGGCGTGAAACACGGCTTTGTTCAAAAGTCGGGCTCGTGGTACAGTTACAACGATGAGCGTATCGGTCAAGGCAAAGAAAACGTGCGCAATTTTCTGAAGGAAAATCCTGATGCGGCGCATGAATTGGAGGCGAGGATACGCGAGAAAGTGTTTGGGTCGCCTCTGCCCATATCCGATCGGGCCGCTCCACAAGACGCGTAGACCGGAGCATCTTGGCCGCTTCGCAGCGTGATGCGATCCGTTCGTTTTGTCTGCGATCGTTGTCACGCAGAGAGCACGGCCGGTTTGAGTTGAAAGAACGGCTCAGAGGGCAGGGCTATTCGGGCCGGGAAGTGGACGAGGTGCTCGATGAATTGGTCGCGAAAGGGTGGCAGAGCGACGAGCGGTTTGCACGAGAGTATTCCCGGATGCGCATACGGAAAGGCAACGGCCCGCTTCGGATTCGCCATGAGTTGCGTGAACGCGGGATAGAAGATGTCCCGCTCGATGATTTTATTCAGGATCTGTACAGCGATTGGGATGAGTTGATCGAACATGTCCATCGCAAGCGATTCGGCGACGCATTGCCGGATACCTACCAGGAGCGGGCCAAGCGCTCGTGCTTCTTACAGTACCGGGGTTTTACGCCGGAGCAGATTCGAACCCTGTTTGCCCGTATGACGCCGAGCCGTCGCCCCTAACCCAATATTGATGCACCGAGTGAGATTTGCCTAAAAGCATGAAGAAGATGACCTGTGCGGAACTGCGTTCTGTTTTTCTCGATTTTTTCCGGGAACGGGGACATGAGATCGTTCCGTCGAGTTCGCTGGTTCCCATGAACGACCCAACGCTGCTGTTCACGAATGCGGGCATGGTGCAGTTCAAGGATATCTTTCTGGGCCGAGAAAAGGCGCCCTACGCACGCGCAGCAACGACACAGCGTTGTGTGCGGGCCGGCGGCAAGCACAACGATCTGGAAAATGTCGGCTATACCGCCCGGCATCACACTTTTTTCGAGATGCTGGGCAACTTCAGTTTCGGGGATTATTTCAAGCGTGAGGCGATTCATTATGCCTGGGAGTTGCTGACGGTCGTTCTGGATATTCCCGAGCAGAGATTGTGGGTGACCGTTTTCGATGAAGACCAGGAAGCTGCGGCAATCTGGCTGGAAGAGGTCGGGGTCGACCCGAAGCGCTTTGCCCGAATCAGCGGTGAGGACAACTTCTGGTCCATGGGAGATGTGGGGCCGTGCGGCCCCTGCTCGGAAATCTTTTACGATCATGGGGAAGGCATCGTCGGCGGCCCTCCGGGCAGCCCCGAGGCGGAGGCCGACCGTTTCGTGGAAATCTGGAACCTGGTATTCATGCAGTATGACCGGGCCAGGGACGGGACATTGATGCCGCTCCCAAAGCCATCGGTCGATACCGGCATGGGCTTGGAGCGTCTCGCTGCGGTGATGCAGGGCGTTCACAACAATTACGAAATCGATCTGTTTCAAAACCTCGTCAAATGTGCCGCCGACCTTGCGGGGACCACCGATCTCAGCCAAAGCTCTTTGCGCGTGATTGCCGATCACATTCGATCCGCTGCTTTTTTGATCACCGATGGTGTATTGCCGTCAAACGAAGGCCGCGGCTATGTGCTGCGGAGGATCATTCGCCGAGCGCTTCGGCATGGCTACCGGCTTGGCATTCGGCAGATTTTTTTCTACAAACTGGTGGAACCGCTCTGCAGGGAGATGGGTGACGCCTTTCCGGAATTGCCGCAGGCGCGTGATCAGGTCGAGCGCATCTTGCGCAAGGAGGAAGAGCGCTTCTCGGAAACCCTCGAGCAGGGTATGAAGCTGCTCGAATCCTGCGTCGAAAAAATTGAGGGGCACGAAATTCCGGGGGAGACGGTTTTCCAGCTGTATGACACTTATGGCTTTCCAGTCGATTTGACTGCAGATTTTGCCCGTGAACATCAGCTGACTATCGATTTACAAGGTTTCGAGCGTGCGATGCAGGCCCAGCGCGAGCGTGCCCGTGCAGCCAGCCATTTTGGTGCCGATTATGCCGAGGAGATTCAACTCGATACCGAGACCGAATTCACCGGCTACCGGTATCTGGCGCAGCAGGCGCGAGTCGTCGCTTTGATTCAGGACGGTGTTTCCGTGATGCATTTGGACGAAGGCGCTGAAGGCACGGTCATTCTTGATAAAACCCCATTCTATGCCGAATCGGGCGGGCAGGTTGGTGATGTCGGGGTCATCCAATCGGAGACGGCACTGTTCGAGGTCACCGATACGCAAAAGCAGGGCCCGTCCGTATACCTGCATAAGGGGCGGTTGATACGCAGTGCGCTGACCGTGAAGGAGCCTTGCGAGGCTGTCGTCAACGGGGAAACGCGTCAGACGACAGCACTGAATCATTCGGCAACCCATCTCTTGCATGCTGCGCTGCGCCGTGTTCTGGGTGAACATGTCACGCAGAAAGGTTCACTGCTCGATGCGCAGCGTCTGCGTTTCGACTTTTCCCATTTCGAACCGGTTTCCGCCCAGGAGCTTGCGGCGATCGAACGTCTGGTCAATGAGCAGATTCGCCATAACAGCCAGGTGACGGCGGAGGTTATGAAAAAAGAGGAGGCGATGGCTGCCGGCGCAGTGGCGCTGTTCGGTGAAAAATACGGCGACGAGGTTCGCGTGCTACGCATCGGCGCTTTTTCGACCGAGCTGTGCGGGGGTACGCATGTGAAGCATGCGGGCGATATCGGTTTTTTCAAGATTATCTCGGAAACGGGCGTGGCTGCCGGTACCCGGCGCATCGAGGCAATTACCGGGGAGGCGGCTGTCGCTTGGGTTCAACAAGCCGACCGTCTGCTCCACACGCTGGCCGACCGGCTCAAGTCCAGCCGTGACAAATTGGAAGAGAAGGTCCGGCAACTGTTGGAAAACACTCGGCGGCTGGAAAAAGAGCTCGATCGCGTGAAATCGAAACTGGCCAGCTCAGAGGGGAGTGACTTGAGCCGGAACGCTGTCGATATCGACGGATTGAAAGTGCTGGCAGTCAAGCTGGAAGATGCCGATCCGAAAGCGCTTCGCGCTATGGTCGATCAGTTGAAAAACAAACTCGGCAGTGCGGCGATCGTGCTGGCGACGGTGCGGGGCGACAAGGTCAGCCTCGTCGCCGGCGTGACCAAGGATCGCGTCGCCAGCATCCGGGCCGGTGATCTGGTCAACCATGTCGCAACCCAAGTCGGCGGCAGAGGGGGCGGGCGTCCGGATATGGCGCAGGCGGGCGGCAGCGACCCGGTTGCTTTGGATGCCGCTCTGGAGAGCGTGCCAGACTGGGTGCGTGAACGAGTGGTATGATCTTCCTATCATTCTTGTTCGACCGGAAACAGAGAGAGCATGGCGCTTTACGTTCATAAATACGGTGGCACCTCGGTCGGTACCGTTGATCGCATTCGGAATGTCGCTGCAAAAGTCGGCAGAGCCCGTGAGCGTGGGGATGACATCATTGTTGTCGTTTCCGCGATGAGTGGTGAAACCAACCGCCTGGTCGCGTTGGCCCGCGAGATTCAGGAGCAGCCGAATGCAAGAGAGATGGATGTGCTGCTTTCGACCGGGGAGCAGGTGACCATCGCACTGCTCTGTATGGCGCTGGAACAGTACGGCTATCCCGCATGTTCCTACACCGGCGGACAGGTGAGAATTCTGACCGATGATGCGCATACCAAAGCGCGAATCGTCGACATCGATACCAATCGCATTCGTCGGGATCTTGCCGACGGAAAAATCATAGTCGTTGCCGGGTTTCAGGGGGTCAGTGAAGCCGGCCATATTACCACGCTGGGCCGCGGTGGTTCCGACACCACGGCGGTTGCTCTTGCGGGCGCGCTGAAAGCGGATGAATGTCACATCTACACCGATGTCGATGGTGTCTACACGACCGATCCGCGCGTCGAACCCAAAGCGAAGCGGCTGCAGCGGGTCACTTTCGAAGAGATGCTGGAAATGGCAAGCCTCGGCTCCAAAGTATTGCAGATCAGGGCAGTCGAGTTCGCCGGCAAATACAACGTTCCGCTGCGTGTGTTATCGACCTTCGGCGAGGGCGAGGGTACGCTGATCAGCTTTGAGGACACAGAAATGGAAAGAGCATTGATTTCCGGAATTGCGTTCAACCGGGATGAAGCAAAACTGACGGTGGAAGGGGTTCCGGACCGTCCCGGCGTTGCATCCAGGATTGTTGGGCCGATTGCCGAGGCCAACATCGAGGTCGACATGATCATCCAGAATATCGCTGAGGATGCGACGACCGATTTCACCTTTACGGTGCATCGAAACGATTATGCCCGTGCCTTGCAGATTTTGCAGCAGACCTGTGCTGAACTGGGTGCGCGAAAAGTGACGGGTGACGACGCAATCGTCAAAGTATCGCTGGTGGGCGTCGGCATGCGGTCGCATGCCGGAATTGCCAGTACCATGTTTCGCTCCCTTGCCGATGAAGGAATCAACATTCGCATGATATCGACCTCCGAAATAAAAATTTCGGTCGTGGTCGACGAAAAATATCTTGAACTGGCGGTTCGAACTTTGCATGACGCGTTTGAGTTGGACCAAATTGGAGAGTCTGCCTGAATGGGGCGGGGGAGATCAGGTTTTTCCAATGTTTTGGGTTTCTGATATAATAGACCGGTTTTCTTATAATATGGCCCGGTTTGCTAATTGCACGAATGCAGGCGGGCAAAAGCACTGTTGAGATATGTAAACGCAGGGAGAAGATATGCTGATTTTAACTCGGAGAGTAGGTGAGACATTGATGATCGGTGACGATGTCACCGTTACCGTGTTGGGTGTAAAAGGAAACCAGGTTCGTATCGGAGTCAACGCACCCAAGCATGTATCGGTTCACCGCGAAGAGATTTACGAAAGGATCAAGAAGGAACAGGCCGGCGAATCCGGAACGGAAGAGGAGTCGGAAGAAGATTAAGTTTTAGCGACACATCTTGGTCGATATTGGAGAGATGGCCGAGTGGCTGAAGGCGCTCCCCTGCTAAGGGAGTATGGGTTAAAAGCCCATCGAGGGTTCGAATCCCTCTCTCTCCGCCAATGCAGCGGTTCTCAAAAAAGAGGGGTTTGATTGCTCATCTTGAGCGAGGACCGGGGTTTAAGGAGTGTCGGACAAATGAAATGACACCACCTTATCTGATGTCGGGTTGCTCATGGTCGGGTGGCCGATCAAATGTAGTGGATCCACTGTTTTGCCTTGAAGAACGAGGCGTCGGTTCTGTATCCACGCGACATTTTAGGTTGTAGTGCGGCAACCATAAGCTTGACTCTTTTGTCCTAATGAGTCAAAATAAGCGGCTAAAAGCGCCCGTAGCTCAGCTGGATAGAGTACCTGGCTACGAACCAGGCGGTCGGGAGTTCGAATCTCTCCGGGCGTGCCATTTACCAGAAAGCCGGCAAATGGCTTGGCAGTATCCTTTCTCACCTTATTCGAAGGCCAAAGTGAGAGGGAAGTTAAGGCTTTGCTGCTCTATATTTTTCGTTTTTTGTTCCCCTGTAGCTCAGTTGGTAGAGCGGGTGGCTGTTAACCACTAGGTCGGCGGTTCGAGCCCGTCCGGGGGAGCCAATCAAATCAAGGGCTTACGGTTACACGTAAGTAAATATTCGGCCAACCCATATCCAACAAAATCATCTGGTTAGGTGTGCTCGGAACCGGCGGTCGAGCGGATAGAGCCATATATCTTTGATGGGAACACTCTGTTTGCCTGCCGGGCCGAGCTTTCCTCGCCCTTTGGTCTGGCCGACATGGCTCCAATTGGCGGCCTTGTAGCAGGT
>DEII01000086.1 GCA_002352385.1 Methylococcaceae bacterium UBA2778
GGTGCTCCTGCTCCCTCCGGGAGAAGGCCGGGATGAGGGGATCAAAATGGCTGTTTTCCTTCGTTTATTGTCCCCCTCACCCAACCCTCTCCCGCTGGAGAGGGCTCGATGATTACACCGCTACTCCGATCGACAAGGGATAATATTATGCTGAAAATTTATGGATTCGATGTTTCACCGCGCGCACTCAAAGTGAAGATGTGCGCCAATGTTTTGGGAATTGATTACGACGATTTCCCGGTCAACTTACCGGCAGGGGAACAGAAAACGGAGGAATATCTGGCCATTCATCCGGCCGGAAAGATACCCGCCATCGAAGATGACGGTTTCATCCTGTTCGAAAGCAACGCCATCTGCAAATATCTGTGCAGAAAAAGCCGCTCCGAGCTTTATCCCGAGGATCTGTTCAGACAGGCACTCGTCGATCAATGGTGTGATTTCGTTGCCATCCACATCGACGTTCATTATGTCAGTCTTCTTGTCAATAAAGTGTTCGCCGAACAGTTGGGTGTGGAGGTCGATCAACGGGCGCTCATGGAGCGCCCGCTTTTCATCGATCAATACCTGACCGTGATCGAGGGACAGTTCGACGACAACCGCTATCTGGCCGGGAATGAAATGAGCGTCGCCGACATTTCCCTGCTGGCAACCATCGATCCTTCGGAGCTGCTCGAAATCGACATCGCCTCCTATCCCAAGCTGAACGCTTGGCGGGACGATCTGCGGTCGCGGGACTTTTATCGCAAGGTCCATAACTTCTATGGCGAATCGATGATGGCGGGTGATTGAGGACCATTGCCGCTGTGTTGTTGAAAGGACGCGCACGAACCGGTTTGGCGGTCCGCGGTACGACTTCTAATCGATTATTCGAATAGCGACGCGTGTGAGTCGACTGGACCGGATCATCATTGCGCTGTTTCTCGCCGGTCTGATCGCCATGAGCATCTATCTGGGGATCAGCACAATCAGGACGACTATTATGTCGGCGGCCGCACGATGCTCTGGTGGGCCGTCGGCCTGTCGACCATGGCCACCCAGACCTCGGACATCAGCTTTATTTCGATTCCTGCTTTCGTCGCCCTGAAACCGGGCGGCGGCTTTACCTGGCTGCAATACGAACTGGCGGGGTTTCCTGATCGGCGGACTGTTTCTTTATATGTCCTATTACGGCACCGACCAGAGTTAGGTGCAGCGTGAATTGTCCGCCGCATTCGGGCATGGTGGTTTGTTGTTGGTCGGAATGGTGCGCACGGAGCACCCTACGTCGGTCGAGTCGCCGAGGCAAAAATGGCAGGGCAATGATGCGTGATAAATATACGAGGAATGAACCGTTGACCTGTTCGGTAGCTCAAACGAGAGTCACTCTACAACATCGGAACGCGAGAATCAGCCATTGAACACACGAACCATCGACCATTCGAACAGATCCGACGATCGGCAGGCCCTGATCGAAGCGGCCGTCAAATACGGCATCGTGAGATATATCGAATCGCGCGAAGGCAGGGTGCCTGCTTTTGTCGATACCCATTTTTCCTTCAAAGGGGCGCTGAGACTTCACGGAAAAGCGCTCGGCAAGGATCTTTATAAAGGGCCGCTCAACGTGTTGTGGGCGGTTCCTTCGCTGGTTGCAGCCACGGCATCGTCCGTTTTGAAGAAAATCGGCGCGAAGAGGCCGGCGCACTGGCTGGACAAGCTGCCCAAGGGCTTTGAAACCGATATTCAGAAGGAGGTCAACTGGCTGATCTATACGGATTTGCTGGAGCTGCCCTATAAGCAGGGTGATCGGGAGTCCACCAAAGATGCTCTGCTCGGCGAGATTTTGAACGATGCAAGGCTCTCCGGTCTGATCGCCCGCTATCTTATCGAGATCAATGATAAGGCCCATTCTGCCGAGTTTCGCAACAAGCTCGAAGAGAATCTGAAACAGTATGCGTTGAGTCGAACAGCCGCCTGCGATCTGGCGGGCAGCATCATTTCACTGTCGGCCGGTTTTGTCGCCTTTCATAAAGTGACGCCGGGCGCATTGGCGGCGGGCAGCACTACGGCGGCGGCGCTGGCGCAGCAAATCGCCATCTCCAATTTCTGGCTTGGGACAACACTGGGTGGGTGGTATTACGCGCTGTTTCCAGCGACGGCATCGACCGGTCTGGTGATTGCCGCAACCGGCTCGATAATGGCCGCGTTGGCGATTATCACAACCTTTTCCGGGGTGATTACCGATCCGCTGCAGGCCAAGACCGGGCTGCATCAAAAGCGATTGCTCAAGTTGATCGATACGCTGCAGGACGAGCTGTTAGGGGAGGGGGAGGCGCGCTTCCACTTGAAAGACCACTATGTCGCGCGGGTCTTCGATCTCATCGATCTGTTGAAGCTTGCGGCGAAAGGGGTGTGATTCGTTCGCTGTCTTCTGTTTTTCCGGGGCGGGGTTGTTCATCCCGGATTCCGCAAGCTCCATCCGGGCTACGTCAACTCGAGCCTTCTCCGGAGGGAGAAGGAGCACCCTGTTTTGATTCAACGGCATTGGGGTTGTCCGGGGGTGCGGCAGGGGGGGGCGCGCCATCCCCGGATTGCGATATTTCGCGATGCCTTTGCTATGCCGCGATTGCCTCCGCCGGACGGTCGATGCGGATTTCGCGGTGTACGGCTTGTTCAGCCAGGCACTCTTGCAGAATTTCCCGCGTCGCGCGAGCGCACTTGCCGCATTGGGTACAGGCTCCTGTTTCTCTGGCCAGGCAGCCCAGGGTTCTCGTACCGCGTTCCACGACGGCGTGGCGGATCTGACGGTCCGTTACGGCTTTACAAACACAAATGTACACAATATCTTGTCTTTTTTCCGAATTGAAGCGATGCGCAAATAATATACTAACTGAGAATTATTATCAATACTATTTGTTTAATTGTAGCAGTTTTTCCGATTTTTTTTGAGCAAGGTTTTTTCCGGGTGGTGTGCTGAGTCCGTCGAACAGTTTCCGCGGCATGACGAACGCGCGGACCAGGCGGGCAGGGGTGCCGGTGAGTATCTGCTTAAGGCAAAGCCCTGGGCCGCGGAAGAATCGCACGAAACGGAAAAACCTCCGGGTATCGCGTATACTGTAGCCCTTTTTTTATTTTTGTTTCGCAGCAAATGACAACAATACATCCATGACTGAACTTGAATACACACTGAATGAAAAAGACCTGCTGGCATTTAACGAGCATCAACTCCAGGACGCAGAACACGTTCAGCGTGCGCTGCGCCGCAATCAGGCGATCGTGCCCGGAATCATCGTGGTGATCGCGTTGTTCTACTGGTTTTACTACGAGGATGTGTTTTCTGCGATGTACATCGCCCTGATCGGTGTTGCCTGGGGTCTGCTCGTGCCGGTCTATATCCGCTGGAATCTGATAAGTCAGATCAAGGCCAAATATTCCGATGAAGAAAAAGAGCGGATCCTCGGTGACTATGCTCTGCGGGTTCAGCCGAACCATCTTGTGGAAATTTCGAAGGACGGGGAAGTCAAGACAGCCTGGGCCGATGTTCTGCGGTTGGAAACCACGAAGAATTACGCCTTTATTTACCTCGATGTGGACAGCGCCATAATAATCCCGAGAAAAGGGGTCAAGAACGGCGATATCCACGAATTCGTCGCCGAGGCGGACGAACGGATCGAGGCGACGGCCTGAAAAAATGCGGCCGTCCGCGTTGCTCGATGCCTGGGGCTATGTCGCAAGCCAGCTGCTTCCTGTCACCGGTTGAGGTATGCTGAACTTTAGCAATGCTGCGCTTCGCCGCGGCGCCCGGCTGCTGTTCGAGCGGGTCAATCTGACCATACACCGGGGCGAGAAAGTCGGAATCACCGGCGCCAACGGCATCGGCAAGTCCAGTCTGCTCGCTCTGATACGGGGCGAGCTGCACACCGATGAAGGCACCTTCGGTATGTCGCCCGGTCTGGTCATTGCTCATGTGGCGCAGGAAACCCCGGCGGTCGATGCTGCTGCAATCGATTATGTCATCGAGGGCGATCAGGCATTGTGTCGTCTGCAGGCCGAGCTGCAGGAGGCCGAAGTCGTCGGGGACGGCGTCAGGCAGGCGGAGCTGCTGGCACGGTTGGAAAGCATCGACGGCTATACCGCCCGATCGCGGGCCGCCAGGTTGATGAACGGTCTCGGCTTTGCGGCCGGCGATGAACAGGCGCCGGTCAGCTCCTTTTCCGGCGGTTGGCGCATGCGCCTCAATCTGGCCCGGGCGCTGATGTGCCGCTCGGATCTTCTGCTTTTGGATGAACCGACCAATCACCTTGATCTGGATGCGGTGATCTGGCTGCAGGATTGGCTACGTGCCTATCAAGGCACCTTGTTGCTGATTTCGCACGATCGGGATTTTCTGGACGAAGTCGTCGATCATATCGCCCATGTGGCGCAAAGCGCGGTGACGCTGTTCACCGGCAACTACTCCGTTTTCGAACGCCGGCGGGCGGAAATGCTGGCCCAGCAGCAGTCCGCCCATGAGAAGCAGCAGCGGGAGATGGCACATATCCGCTGCTTCGTCGATCGCTTTCGTTCGAAAGCGACCAAAGCCCGCCAGGTGCAGAGCCGGCTGAAGGCGATGGAAAAAATGGAACGGATCGTTCAGGCGCATGTCGATTCGCCGTTCGATTTTGCCTTCCGAAAACCCGACAGTACGCCGAATCCTCTGCTACAGCTGGACGAGGTATCGGCCGGTTATGATGACCGTCCTGTCCTTCGGGATGTGGCGTTCGATCTGCTGCCTGGCGATCGGATTGGCCTGCTGGGCCCCAACGGGGCCGGAAAATCGACGCTGATCAAGCTGCTTGCCGACACGTTGCGCCCCCTGTCCGGCAGGAAACGAGCGGCACAGGGGCTGCGCATCGGCTATTTCGCCCAGCATCAGGTGGAACAATTGCAGCTGGAGGAGAGTCCGCTGCACCATTTCCAGTGCCTGGACCGCCAAGCCAAAGAGAGCGACCTGCGACACTTTTTGGGTGGTTTCGCATTCTCGGGTGAGCGGGCTTTGGAACCGGCGGCGCATCTGTCCGGCGGAGAAAAAGCGCGGTTGGTGCTGGCGTTGATTGCCTATCAGAAACCCAACCTGCTGTTGCTCGATGAACCCACCAATCATCTCGATCTGGAACTGCGCCATGCGCTCGGCATGGCGTTACAAGACTTCGAAGGCGCGATGGTTCTGGTGTCGCATGACCGGCATCTGCTGCGGACCGTGACGGATCAATTGGTTCTGGTCATCGATGGCGCCGTACAGCCGTATGATGGCGATCTCGACGACTACCGTCAGTGGCTGCTGACGCAGCGCCAGGATCGACTACCCGATTCGAAGGCGGCATCCGGTGACCTGTCGCGCAAAGAGCGGCGGCGTTTCGATGCCGAAACCCGCCAGAAGTTGAGGCCGTTGCGCCAAGGGGTAACGCAGGCGGAACGAATGGTAGAGCAGCTGCTCTCGGAACAGCAGGCGCTCGATGAGCAGCTTGCCGACTCGGCGTTGTATGCGCCAGCGGAAAAAGAGCGGCTGATGAAATTGCTGCAGCAAAAACGCTCGCTCGAACAGCGCTTGGAGCAGGCCGAGCAGGCATGGCTCGAAGCGCAGCAGGCGCTGGATGCGGTGCAGCAAGCCGGGGAACCGTTGTCGTCATTGTCCTGACGGGCGCGCCATGACCAAGTGACGATGGAGTCGGCCTGATGGCATTGTAATAATTCAGATCCCCTCACCCTAACCCTCAATGCTGTTGAATTAAGGTGGAGTGCTCCTTCTCCCTCCGGG
>DEII01000095.1 GCA_002352385.1 Methylococcaceae bacterium UBA2778
GCGCGGGAGGCGGGTTACGCCCCCCGCCCGGCAGCGATGACGGTTTCCAAATAACGCCACAACGAACAGTCACGTAAACGGCACGTCTCGATCACACTGGCAAGTATCGCGAAAATGCGAGAGCCCTGATGGGTTCTTGTGCCATAGCTGATTCTGCGGAGGTCCGACGTCATGTTAAAATTCGAGGCGAAGCTAATCCATATCATCCTGCATACCGGGAGTATTTTAAAGACCGGATAGCACTGCAACGCCGTCGACACAACTATGATCGTCTGTTTTCAGCCAGCACAGCACTGGAAAGAGCCTTGATATGGGAGTAATATGCCAACCATGAGAAATGAACGGTTGGGTCGGTTGAATCCGGCTATTGAAGGGCTTGAGCCGTATGCGGTGAAAGTCGTACGTACGGTTCTGAGGGGGGAAACGGCCGCGAGGCCCTGACCTACCCATTGGTGGCTAAAGCAAACTATTCTAAGGAGAAATTCCATGCAAGATATGATGAATAATATGCCAATGTATATGGGACCTTTTGGACTAATCATGTGGTTGATTATTGTGATTTTGACCATCCTTCCGTTTTGGTTCATCTTTTCGAAGGCCGGGTATTCTAAGTGGTTGAGTCTGCTTATGGTGGTACCGATCGTCAATATCGTAATGTTGTATTTCCTTGCTTTTTCTACTTGGCCGAGTCAACCTGAAACGTAAAAAAAGCAAGTGTCGCTATGCCAAGATCACTGTTTTCATTAGCGGACCTTGGTGAGAGATTCATGCCTATCAACAAAGCGAAAGCGCTGCAACGGACTTGCAATTATCACAGCGGTGCACCTTGACGACAATGTTCGATGCGTCCTACTATAAAAATTCGGTTCATTGTGGAGGGGAAAAGCCATGTCCGCCCGAGAACCCATGACTCACTTCGGCACTCACAATGTTGTCAATCAGCCTTGTCCGCTGGAAAATTACAATGTCTATAGCCAGAATCAAGCCCTTGTGGAAGGACCCCATCGGGAAGGCGCCGCCAGGTTTGATCAGTCAGCACAAACACTCGGCGAATCGGCGGGAAGCGAGGACGTCATTCGCCTTGGATTTCTGGCGAACAACTATCCACCCGAATTAAAAACTTATGACCGGTACGGGCAACGCATTGACGAAATAGAATTTCATCCAGCCTACCACGAATTGATGCGCCTCGGCTTCGGAACAGGTATCCATTCAATTGCCTGGAATAACCATGCTCCAGGCGGTCATGTGGCTCATACCGCACTGATTTACCTGATGACTCAAGTAGATGGCGGAGTTTGCTGTCCGATAGCAATGTCGTACGCTACGGTCCCTGCGCTTAAACGGCAGCCAGATATTGCGTCGCAATGGCTGCCGAAGATTCTCAGCCAACACTATGATCCTCGATGCATTCCTGCCAGCGAAAAGACTGGATGCACAATCGGTATGGCGATGACCGAAAAACAGGGTGGTTCGGATGTCCGCTCCAATACTACGAGAGCAACCCCGGTCGTTGCCGGTGGTCCCGGAGAGGCCTATCATCTGACCGGGCATAAGTGGTTTTACTCCACACCTATGTCCGATGTTTTTTTGACATTGGCTAAAACCAACGCCGGTCTTTCCTGCTTTCTTGTACCCCGATGGCTGCCTGACGGGCGCAGAAACCGCTTTTACATTCAACGCGTTAAACACAAGCTCGGTAATCGGTCAAATGCTTCAGCAGAAATGGAATATCACAATACTTGGGCTCAACTGATCGGCAAGGAATCGGAGGGTGTTAAAACCATTATCGATATGGTCCATCATACAAGATTGGATGCTTCGGCGTCCGGCGCCGGATTAATGCGGGCTGCCCTAGTTCAGGCCACACACCATGCGGTACATCGTTCTGCATTCGGAAAACGATTAATAAAACAGCCGGGCATGCAAAATGTCCTCGCCGATTTGGCGTTGGAATCGGAAGCCGCAACGATATTGTTCTTACGCGTCGCACGAACCTTTGACGACAGCGGTGTCAATGAATCCGAACGATTGTTGTGCCGCCTGTGTACGGCTCTCGCAAAATACTGGATCAATAAACGCGCGCCTGCCTTTGTAACAGAAGCATTGGAGTGCCACGGCAGAGCCGGTTACATAGAAGAATCGATAATGCCCAGACTGTACCGCGAAGCACCACTAAATGGAATTTGAGACGGATCGGGGACGGTAGTCTGCCTGGATATTCTTCGAACGTTGGACAAGGAACGAGACGCAATCGATACGTATATCGCCGAAATTGAGCAGGTCCGGGGTTGTGACAAACGACTCATCGCTATATTGAATCAGTCAAGCAATTGTTGCTATCCTCTCCGGTCTCAGAACGCGATGCAAGGCGAATCACTGAAAAATTGACCTTATGCCTACAAGCTGCTCTTCTGGTTCGCCATGCACCGACAATAACCGCCGACGCCTTTTGTGCATCTCGGCTGGGAGACAACTGCAATGCTGTTGAATTAAGATCGAGTACTCCTTCTCCCCCCGGGAGAAGGTTGGGATGAGGGG
>DEII01000121.1:0-13028 GCA_002352385.1 Methylococcaceae bacterium UBA2778
GGCGATGGCGGCTATCAGGTCGGCGGCTTTCCGGTGTTGTGGACGGAGTGGAACGGAAAATACCGCGATGCCATCCGCCGTTTCTGGCGCGGGGATCCGAACACCATGTCGGAACTGGCCACCCGCTTGTGCGGCAGCAGCGACCTGTATGAACACAATGGCCGCAAACCCTACGCCAGCATCAATTTCGTCACCTCCCACGACGGCTTCTGCCTGCATGACCTGGTGAGCTACAACGACAAACTCAACGAGGCGAACGGCGAGGACAACCGGGACGGCGATTCTCATAACCTGAGCTGGAACTGCGGCGTCGAAGGCCCGACGGATGACCCTCGCGTCCTGCAGCTTCGGGAGAAGCAAAAACGCAATTTCATCGCCACCCTCGTTTTCTCGCAAGGAGTGCCGATGATCCGCGCCGGCGACGAAATCGGGCACACCCAGCAAGGCAACAACAACGCCTATTGNNCAACGGCGAGGACAACCGCGACGGGGCGGACGACAACATGAGTTGGAATTGCGGTATCGAAGGCGAAACCGACGATCCGGCGATTCGCAAGTTGCGAGCCAGGAAGAAACGCAGCTTCCTGACCACGCTGCTGTTGTCGCAGGGCGTGGCTATGCTGTTGGCCGGCGACGAAATCGGCCACACGCAAAAGGGCAACAACAACGCCTATTGTCAGGATAACGAGATCAGCTGGCTGAACTGGGAGCTCGACGCCGAGCAAAAGCGATTGTTCAATTTTTTCTGCCGGGCCATCCGGCTGTGGCGGCAGCATCCTGTGTTCCAGCGTCGGCAGTTCTTTCAGGACCATGCGATTCGGGAGAGGAACTGCACCGACATATGCTGGCTGACTCCGGACGGGACGCTGATGACCGATGCGGACTGGAACTCTGATACCGTTCACTGTCTGGGCATCCGTCTCGAAGGAAAAATGATCGACGAAACGGACGAGTACGGCAAAGAGATCGTGGGAACCACGGTATTGCTGCTGTTGAACGGACAGGAAGACGACGTCCGGTTCACTCTGCCTCAGCACCCATTCCATGAGTACTGGCAGCCGGTGCTCGATACCGCCGTTCTCAGAGTGCCTACCTACCGTCTGAGAAAAGGCTACCGCTATCTGCTGCGCGGGCGCTCGATGGCCCTGCTGGAATTGAGATCCCACCTGCCCAAGATTTTGGACAGGTGGGTCGATTGATCGAGGTCGGTGCGCAAACCGACTCCCGGAAATTCCACGTGGAATTGCTGGGAGTCGGATCTCATTTTTCCAGAACGTGCATGACTTTGATATAATAACTCGGTTTAGGACAAGAGAAACTTTAGGATCTTACTGTGAGTGATCATTATATCTTTACATCGGAATCCGTTTCCGAAGGGCACCCGGACAAGGTCGCCGATCAGATTTCGGACGCCGTCCTGGACGCTTTGATTCAACAAGACCCGGCGTCGCGTGTTGCCTGCGAAACGATGGTCAAGACCGGCATGGTGATTCTGGCGGGTGAAATCACGACCCAGGCATGGGTCGATACCGAAGCACTGGTGCGCAACGTCGTCAGAGAGATCGGCTACGACAACCCGGAAATCGGCTTCGACTGGCAGACCTGCGCGGTGCTGAATGCCATCGGCAAGCAGTCGCCCGATATCGCCATGGGCGTCGATGAATCGGAGGCGCACGAACAGGGCGCGGGTGATCAGGGGCTGATGTTCGGCTATGCCAGCAATGAAACCGACGTCCTCATGCCCGCACCCATCACCTATGCTCACCGATTGGTTCAACGTCAGGCCGAGGTGCGCAAGAAAAAAATATTGCCTTGGCTGAGGCCGGACGCCAAAAGCCAGGTCACCTTTCGCTATGAAAATCACAAACCGGTCGCTGTGGATGCAGTGGTGCTGTCGACACAGCACGCTCCGGACATCAGCCAGGATGACATCAGGGAAGCGATCATGGATGAGATCATCCTGCCGGTAATCCCTAAGGAGTGGCTGCACAAAGAGACCAAGTATTTCATCAATCCCACCGGCCAGTTTGTGATCGGCGGGCCGGTCGGCGACTGCGGACTGACGGGACGAAAGATCATCGTGGACACCTATGGCGGCATGGCTCGTCACGGCGGTGGCGCCTTCAGCGGCAAAGACCCCTCCAAAGTGGACCGCTCGGCCGCCTATATGAGCCGCTATGTGGCCAAAAATATCGTCGCCGCGGGCCTTGCCGAGCGTTGTGAAGTTCAGGTTTCCTACGCCATCGGCGTAGCCGAGCCGACATCCATCGCCGTTGAAACGTTCGGCACCGGCACGATCGAACAGGAGCGCCTGGTCCAGATCATTCGCGAGCACTTCGACATGCGGCCCAAAGGGCTGATCGTGATGCTCGATCTGCTGAAGCCGATCTACCAGAAAACTGCAGCGTACGGCCATTTCGGCCGTACCGAAAACACCTTTTCGTGGGAAAAAACGGATAAGGCCGAGCTGCTGAGAGAAGCCGCCGGCCTGCCTGTCGAATGATCCCCGGGGCTCCCTCCCGGCTGTCAAACAGATCGATGCTTTCTTTACTCCAGCCAGCCCTTTCAAGGCGCCTCCAGGCCACTGAAAATATGGATATTTATGTAGGTTGGGCAAAGCGCAGCGTGCCCAACGGCTCGGGGTCGATGTTGGGCACGGCCTGTCGGCCTTTGCCCAACCTACCATCGATCTTATGAGGATTGTCGGCCACCTTGAAAGGATTGCTTCACTCCAACCATCATTCAACGAATAACGAATCATCATGAGCAGTCAACCCATTACCAACCTGATCCCGGACCACAAAGTCGCTGACATTTCGCTTGCCGAGTGGGGGCGCAAGGAAATCAATATAGCAGAAACCGAAATGCCCGGGCTGATGGCCCTGCGCGAGGAGTACAAAAAACAGCAGCCTTTGAATGGCGCCCGCATTGCCGGCTGTTTGCACATGACCATCCAGACCGCCGTGCTGATCGAAACGCTCATTGAGCTCGGCGCCGAAGTCCGCTGGTCTTCATGCAACATCTTCTCCACTCAGGACCATGCGGCCGCTGCGATGGCAGCCTCCGGCATACCGGTATTCGCCTGGAAGGGCGAAACCGAGGAGGAAGCGTGGTGGTGTATCGATCAGACGATATTCGGGCCCGACGGCTGGCGTCCCAATATGCTGCTGGATGACGGCGGTGATTTGACCCTGGTGATGCACGAAAGATATCCGCAGCTGATGGCGGATGTGAAAGGCCTGTCGGAAGAAACCACCACCGGCGTCCTGCGTCTGTATGAAATGGTGAAAAACAACACCCTGAAGGCGCCGGCATTCAATGTCAACGACTCGGTCACCAAATCGAAATTCGACAACCTGTACGGCTGCCGCGAATCCCTCCTGGACGGCATCAAACGAGCAACCGATGTGATGATCGCCGGTAAGATCGCAGTGGTGTGCGGCTACGGCGATGTCGGCAAGGGATGCGCGCAGTCGCTGCGCGGTCAGGGCGCCACCGTCTGGATCACCGAAATCGATCCGATTTGCGCTCTGCAGGCGGCAATGGAAGGGTATCGTATCGTTTCGCTCGACAAGGCGGCCTCGGAAGCAGACATTTTCGTGACGGCGACCGGGAACTACCATGTGATTACCCATGAGCACATGCTGGCAATGAAAGATCAGGCGATCGTCTGCAACATCGGCCATTTCGATTCGGAGATCGATATCGCCTCTCTGCGTCAATACGAATGGGAAAACATCAAACCGCAGGTCGATCATGTCATCTTTCCCGACGGCAGCAGGATCATCATCCTGGCGGAAGGGCGCCTGGTGAATCTCGGCTGCGCCACCGGCCACCCCAGTTTCGTGATGTCCAACTCTTTCACCAACCAGGTGCTGGCTCAAATCGAGCTGTGGAACCATCCGGATCAGTACGAAACCGAAGTCTATGTGCTGCCGAAAAAACTGGACGAAAAAGTGGCTGTGCTGCACCTGAAAAAATTGGGTGTGACCTTAACCCGGTTGACCGACAAGCAGGCGGAATACATCGGCGTGGATGTCGACGGGCCGTATAAGCCGGAATACTATCGCTATTGATTTGCCGGCGGCCTGCTTTGCGGCATCACTCAAAGTAGGGCGGAACGCGAAGCGGTTCCGCCATCAGGAAACAGGGAACGGGAATCGGGAATCAGAATGGATGAGTCGGTATCTCTGATTCCAGCTCCCTGATCCTGGATTCCTGAGTTGGCGGATCGCCCTTCGGGCATCCGCCCTACAGGCTGAACCCAACCTATCCGTTATTTCATCCCGCCATGCAACCACAATCGAAATTCCAGCCGACTTACAGTTTCGAGTTCTTCCCGCCGAAAACGGAGGAAGGTGCAGAGAACCTCCTGACCATCAGCGAACGACTCGCCCGGTTGAACCCCGACTTTTTCTCGGTGACATTCGGTGCCGGTGGATCGACCAGGGAAAAAACCTTCGAGACGGTTATAGAAATCCAGCGCAAAACCGGTATGGAAGGCGCGCCGCATCTCTCCTGCATCGGCTCCACGCACGACAGTATTCGTGACATCATCAACAAATATCGCGGCCATGGAATCAGAAGAATCGTCGCGCTGCGAGGCGATATGCCTTCAGGCATGATGTCCGCCGGCGAATTTCAATTCGCGAGTGAATTGGTCGAATTCATCCGCCGGGAGACCGGCGACCACTTTTCGATCGAGGTCGCCGCCTATCCTGAAACGCACCCCGAAGCCGCCAATGCGGAGAAAGATCTGACCCATTTCAAACGCAAAGTGGAGGCGGGCGCCAATAGCGCAATCACTCAGTATTTTTATTCGCCGGAGGGCTATTTCTATTTTGTCGATGCCTGCGAAAAGATGGGAATCGATCTGCCGATCACGCCAGGCATCATGCCGATCACCAACTATACCCAGCTGAGTCGTTTTTCCGAACGATGCGGCGCGGAGATTCCCCGCTGGATGCGCAAACGGTTGGAGTCTTTCGGCGATGACCGAGCTTCGATACGCGCGTTCGGGATCGATGTCGTCAGTCATTTATGCCAGAAACTGCTCGACAACGGCGCGCCGGGACTGCATTTTTATACCATGAACCGTGCGGAAGCCGTGCTCGCCATATGGCAGAACCTCAATCTGACAAGTACACCTGGGAGGCTGTCCGAGAATAGACTGATCTACTGCGGCCAAGCCTGATCGGCCAGTGAACAGAGCGGCCGGATCCGGGTGCCTGAATTGGCTCCTCCGTTTGCTGTCAACCGTTGGAGCGGCAGCCGCCGAGGCCTGAAAATGACCCTTGATCCATCGGCCGAACCAACTTTTGCCAAGATCGAGCCGCACAATGAGGGAATCTGCCTGTTGTGCCCGGCCCCGAAGGAGGTTTCAGCGCCGCGGCTATCGCAGCCGGCTTTGTTCCCATCCGCCTTGGCCCACGCATCCTGCGCACCGAAACGGCCGCAATGGCGGCGGTCGCAGCGATACAGGCGCTATGGGGCGATTTCCGGTAGCAGGCGACTCTTTTGGTACAACAGGGAGTGTGCGCGGAAAACGGCAGTGCATTGACATCCCGGCAAGCACGATGGCGGATCGCCCTTCGGGCATCCGCCCTACGCTGCTTCGAACATAGTGAGGGCAAGACCATGGGAGATTTCTTTCAAAACGGCGTCGTAGCAACCCTGCACAAACTCAGAGATCGCCCCCTGGAAGAACTGGAGGCGGAATTGCTGGGCTTTTCCAGCGTCAGGCCGATGACTCTGGTGCTGCCATCGCTCTTTTCCGAACTCGAAGGCCCGGCACTTGCGAACATTCTGGATGAGATCAGCGTCGTGCCTTATCTGGATGAAATCGTGATCGGGCTGGACAAAGCCACCGAAGAGCAATTCCGATACGCCCAGGACTATTTCGACCGATTGCCGCAGCACCATCGGATATTATGGAATGACGGCCCGCGTTTGCGGGCGCTGGACAAGGAACTGGCCAAAGAGCGGCTGGCGCCAAAAGAGATGGGCAAAGGACGCAACGTCTGGTTTTGCTTCGGGTACACGATCGCTTCAGCCCGCTCGCAGGTCGTCGCCCTCCACGACTGTGATATTCTGACCTACAGCCGGGAGCTGCTTGCCAGGCTCTGTTATCCGATCGCCAATCCGACCTTCAGCTACCAATTCTGCAAAGGGTATTATCCGCGTGTTACGGAGGACCGGATGCATGGCAGGGTCTGCCGTTTGCTGGTTTGGCCCCTGATACGGGCCTTGACCAGAGTGTTGGGTCCCATCGACTTTCTGGAGTACCTCAACAGCTTCCGCTATCCTCTGGCCGGTGAATTCTCGTTTCGGTCCGAGGCGATCAAGGAGATCCGCATCCCCAGCGACTGGGGGCTGGAAATCGGCGTTCTGGCCGAAGTCCACCGCAACCACGCCGCCAAGCACCGATGCCAGATCGAAATTGCCGAGACTTACGATCACAAGCACCAGCCGCTGTCTGCAGAATCCATGGAAGCAGGACTGTCGAAGATGAGCATCGATATCGCCAAGACCTTTTATCGCAAGCTGTCGACCAATGGTATCGTTTTTTACCCGGAAACATTCCGCACCATCAAGTCGACCTACTACCGCATCGCGTTGGACTATGTCGATATGTACGACAACGATGCCCGCCTCAACGGCATCCGACTCGACCGCCATGCCGAAGAGAAAACGGTGGAGCTGTTCGCGGCCAATCTCATGCATGCGGGCGAAGCGTATCTCGAGAACCCGACGGATCTGCCGATGATTCCATGCTGGAGCCGCGTCGCCAGCGCCATTCCCGATTTTCTGGAGCGCATGCATGAAGCGGTGGAGGAAGACAACGCCCGCTGATCGGATTTCGACATTCGGATCGTACCTTATTGCGACGCGGCGCCTATAAAGACAACTGTTGCTCTTGCTTCGACGAGCGTGCCATTCTCCTTGCTCGAGAGCTCGATCGTGTAGACGACGCCAGCGTCCGATCGCATCAGAGCCGTCGCCACGACGTTCAACCCGGAAGAGACCGAATCGAGCGTGTCAACATAAAAATGGGCATCGGAAATTGCGGCGAGGTAGCCAGGCCTGAATGACCGGTTCTTCACCGGGGCCAGCAGTCCACCGTGAACAGCAATCGCCTGAGCCCCGTATTCGATCAAGTGAACGCCGAGAAGGCGCCCCTCTACACGCAGAGGATTGTCGCGCGCCAAATGAGTCATGGAGACACATTCAATTGTCTCGGCATCCCAGAATGTGACACCGTCCAGCAGGCACATGGTACCGCTGTGCGGGATCAATCGTCGGATGGCCTCTTTGTCGATCTGCACGTTTCGTCCCGCCAGTAATCAAAAAAGTTAAACCAGTTGTAGGGCGCCAGCTTCATATAATGCTCCAGTCGCGAGGCATAACGCTGCGTCCATTTCTGAATATCTTCCTGCCTGGTCTCCCGCCCCAACACGATTCGTTCGGCCAACAGCTCGAAATGAATCTCATAACGGTTTCCGCCGAGATAGAGTCCAAAAAAAAGAGTCACGGGCGCCTGCAGTGCGGCGGCAATCAGAATCGGAGCGGTGGGAAACGCAACGCTATCCCCGAGAAAAACGCATTGTGTCGTTTTTTCTTCGCCCATGGTACGGTCACCCAGCATACCAACGGCATAACCAGCCTCGATCGCCTCCTTGACCTCGAGCATGCTCTCCGGCTCCCCCATAGGAATGACCATGTCCGCTGCATTCGGGTTCAATGCATTGAGGATGTCGATAATCATCGGATTGTGCTCCTCATACATCAGGATCTTGATCGGAAGGGGACACTTTCTTATTGCATAACTCCTGAGCACCTCGAAGCTTCCAAGATGGCTGCCCAGAAGCACAGAGCCCTGGCCGCGGCGAGAATATTCCAGCGGCAGGTTGGCGGCGGGAAATTTGATTTGAAGTTTGTCGAACTGGCCGGTCAGCAAAAAAACACGGTCAAGAATGGTCGAAGCAAAACAGTGGATATGCCGAACGACATCGAACCATGTCGGTTTGTGCGTCAATATTCGTTTCAGATAATGATGGGAGGCACGTCTTTGCGCGGGCGCGAAAAGAACGAAATAGAGGGTGATCGGGTAGAGGATGGCGCGTGCCGCCGGGCGGCCGAGGTGTTGAGCGATCCAGCGGATGGTCGTCAGCGCCAAACGGTTGCTTCGTTCCTGTTGATTCTGCCATGAAACGCTCATGAACCTTGCTCCAGCGTCAACATGCCGGCAGCCAGTCGGCATCCATTCAGATGACACTCGAACTGAATGCGTTCTGATGTGCGCCGTGTCAAAAAAACGGTGAATGGTTCATTCGGTTTGAGAGGTAAAAGAAATTTCGCTTGAGTCAATCCAACCACTTTTCGTCCGGGGAGCCATTCATCCAACACGGTCAGAACCCGATCGAGAAGAACGACTCCCGGCACGATAGGATCGCCCGGGAAATGCCCTGTCAGACTCGGGTGAGTATGCGGCACCATACAGATCGTACTATAGCTGTCGGCCACGGGACCTATCCTTGAGCAGGAAGGAGCATTGCATGGGAACGCCACAACGCATAAAAGCAACAGACACTATCTCCCCCAACCCCACTGTCGGCGACAGCCCACCCCCCCGATGGCAGAGGCGGCATAGCACCACTCATCGGCACACTCCCTCGCTGTTTGTGCGGACCGCCTGACCGAGGTTTTTTTCGTAGATGCGGTACCGCTTGTAAGCCACGCCACCGATGGTTTCGATGATGTTTCTCATCCCTGCGTTGTCCTCGAGGATCCAGGACATTTCGACATTTTGTATGCCCCGCCGGATGATAGCTGTTCGCACGGTATCAATGACCAGAAAGGCAAGCCCGGGGCCTAAGCGGCTGTGCTGAAATCGCTTGCGCACACCCATTATGGGGACCCGCCCTGTGCGTGGATAGCCGACCTTCAGCCGCCACAAAAGTTTGGCCCAGCCGATCGGAAACAACCGGCCGTCAAGGTCGTGGATGGCTTCATTGATGTTCGGCAGAGCCACGATCATGGCAACCGGCTCCCCATTGATCTCTGCAATCTGCACGAAATCATCAGGCGCCAGCATCACTAGGCTGCGGCCTATCTCTTCAAATTCCTGCTCGGTAAAGGGGACGAAATTCCAGTTTTCAGACCAGGCGTCATTGAAGATGTCCCGCAGAATCGCCAAGTCTTCTTTCAGGTGCGAGCGGCGCAATGGACGGACCCGGGCTTTTGCTTCAGCCGCCTTGAGGAGGGCTTTCATGACAGCGGGTGGGTCAAAATCGGGCCGGATACGGTAGGCAAGCAGCTCTTTGGCCCGAGTGTACCCCTGCTCTTCGATGCGTGTGGCATAATAGGGGCGTGCGTGACCCATCATCAGCGACGGCGACGTGTCGAAGCCTTCGACCAGCAATCCGCATTCCTCGTTGATGGAGAGGTTGAACGGCCCCGTGATGCGCTGCATGCCCTGTTGCTGCAGCCATGATTCGGCGGTTTTCATCAGAATATGAAAAACATCCCGCTCATCCCCGGCTTCGAGCATGCCGAAAAAACCCGTTGCATCCCGGTAGCGATCGAGATGCAGCCGGTCGATCTGAGCGCTGATGCGGCCGACCGGACGCGCGCCACGATAGGCGAGCCAGGCCTGCCATTGGAGATGGGCGAACACAGGGTTGCGCGGCGAGATGTGCTGGCTGCGCTCGATCAGCAAAGGGGGCGTCCAAGCCGGATCGTTTTCATAGATGGACCACGGCATCCGAATAAAGCGCCGCCGCGCGCACCGGTCACTCACCGGGACGATATGCAGCGCCTGATCGCTTTTTGGGCCGAGCCGGTGAGATGAGGTGTTCATGTTGCGTCGGTCATGGAAGGGCGAGCCGAAAAGTGGCAGTTTATCATGAAGATCATCGGTTTCGAGGCGACTTCTCAATACGGTGCGCATGAAGCGGCAGCCTCTTAAGAGGCTGCCCGAGAAAACACATTCCTATCATGTTGTTAGATAACGACAAAACTGTTAATATTGGCATTCCTGCATAAAACTTCTAGGATTATCAATGCTCCTGGGCTGCAGGCGATGTCCAGTTTCATTGTTTTTCAACAGGGTGTTGTGTCTTGTCCACGAAAAACACAGGCATCGGTGTTCCACGACTTCTCAAAAGGTCGGGATACGGCGCAGACGCCGTGCCGCCCCGGTGACTGAGAACTTATCGTCGTCTTAACAATCCGACAAACTCTGGAGGTGCCATTTGGGTGCTGAAGCCACGCCGACCGAAAACAGACTGCTGCTGCGGCCTGCCGATTTCTCCAACTTAGCTGAAGCGCTTGATTATGCCGCCGCTGGTGTGACCGGCTGTAATTTTTACAATGGCCGCGGCGCAATCGATACGGTCTTGCCGTATGAGCAGCTCAGAGAAGAAGCGTTGGGCTTGGCGCACCGTCTGCTTGGCCTCGGGGTCGAACGCGGCGCCCGCGTCGCTCTGGCGGCGGAAACCGGTCCGGATTTTCTGCGGTTTTTCTTTGCCTGCCAGTATGCCGGGCTGGTCCCGGTCCCACTCCCGGTGCCAATCACCCTGGGTAGTCACAAAGCCTATGTCAGCCAGCTGAAAACGATGCTGGCAAGCTGCCGGCCATCGATTGCGGCAGCCCCTGGAAGCATCGTCTCATTGCTGAATGAAGCGGCCGATGGGTTGGAACTCGCTTTTTCGGGTTCGTCGGAATCATTTTTGGCATTGCCTGAAAAAAAGGCGGCATTGAAGCCTTTGCAGCATTCCGAGCTGGCTTATCTTCAATACACCTCCGGCAGTACGCGCTTTCCACGCGGCGTCATGATCTCCCAGGAGACGCTGCTGCATAATCTCAGAGGAATCATTCAGCATGGGTTGAAGGTACGCCGCGGTGACCGCTGCTTATCCTGGCTGCCTTTCTATCATGACATGGGCCTGGTCGGCCAGGTGCTCGGTTCTGTTGCCTCGCAACTCAGCATCGACTATCTCGGCCCCAGAGAGTTTGCCATGCGTCCCCGCCAATGGCTGGCCCTTATGAGCCGAAATCGCGGCACGATTTCATTTGGACCGCCTTTTGGCTATGAGCTGTGTGAGCGCCGGCTGCGCCAGGGGGAAGCGGAACAGTTCGATCTCAGCGCATGGCGCGTCGCTGGTGTTGGAGCCGAGATGATACATCCGGACAGCCTGCATCGATTTGCGCAGGCGCTTGCCCCGGCCGGCTTCGATTGTAAAGCCTTTCTGGCCTGCTACGGCATGGCGGAATGCTCGCTCGCAGTCAGTTTCGCGCCGCTCTCCGAAGGGCTCTCGGTCGATCATGTCGATGCCGATCATCTGGCCGAATCCGGTCGAGCCCTGCCGGCCAAGGCACTGTCAGACAATAATCACGCAACGCGTCGTCGTTCCTTCGTGGATTGCGGTAGTCCACTGCCCGACTTTGAGATTGAAATACGTGACAAGCAGGGTTGCGTCCTCGATGAGCGGCACAGCGGAACCATTTTTCTGAGAGGCGACAGCGTCATGTCCGGCTATTTCGGCGATCCGGATTCGACGCGGGCCGTTTTATCACCGGACGGCTGGCTGAACACGGGAGATATCGGCTATCGCATCGGCGAACGCCTCGTGGTCAGCGGCCGCAGCAAAGATCTGATCATCATCAACGGCCGCAATATATGGCCGCAGGATCTGGAACATCTTGCCGAGCAGCAGCCTGAAATACGCTCAGGCGATGCGCTGGCGTTCGCCGCGCCGGGCCTGGATGAAATCGATATAGCAGTTATGGTTGTCCAATGCCGGGAAACCGACGAGCAAAAACGGGCCGACCTGATCGAACGCATCCGACGGCGGGTCTATGCCGAATTGAGCATCGACTGTCACATCGAGCTGGCGCCGCTGCACACTTTGCCGCGCACTTCCTCGGGGAAGCTGTCCCGGTCGAAAGCGCGGGACAACTTCATCGCCTCGCGCACCCAGCTTCCGGTCGACTCCCAACAGATTGCAGTTATGGCACAGCAGCAAGCCGTATAGCGGGGGGCCACCGTACAAGCCCGATGCCCCGCTCCATCGCCATCACCGGCGCCACCGGCTTTATCGGAGGCCGGATCGCCGTTCGTTTGCTGGGTGCCGGGTATGCGGTCAAGGCGCTGCGGCGTTCCTCGTCACCCCCGAAAACCTCGCCCGAACCCTCCATACACTGGGTCCACGGAGCGCTCGAAGACGCGGAGAGCCTGCAGCGCTTGGTAGAGGACGTGAACACGGTGATACACTGCGCCGGTGTCGTCCGCGGAACGACGCAGCAGTCGTTCGATACGGTCAATGCTGCCGGGGTCAGACGGTTGGCCCGGATCTGCGCCAAACAATCGCCGGCGCCCCGCTTTCTGCTGTTGTCCTCCCTGGCCGCCCGGGAACCGTCGATATCTCCTTATGCGGCCAGCAAACGGAAGGGGGAGCAGGTCGTTGCGGACCTTTCTGAAATGATTCGGTGGGCAGCCCTTCGCGCACCGGCGGTGTATGGCCCGGGCGATCGCGCCCTGCTTCCTTTGTTTCAGCTCATGTCACGCGGTATTGCCCCCATATTGGGGCCGAAGGAGGCGCGCTTCTCATTGCTGCACGTGGATGATCTGGCTGCCGCTGTGCTGCACTGGCTGGCCGCGGACTGTAGCCAGCGAATCTACGAGCTGGATGACGGACGCACTGGCGGTTATTCCTGGGAGGATACCGTGAATACAGCAGAAGCATTGCGCGGAAAGCGCGTCGTCCGCATCCCGGTTTCCGCCTTCGCCATGCGCCGAGTGGCCGCCGGGAACGTGTCCCTCGCCCGGCTGTTCGGCTACGCACCCATGCTGACACCGGGAAAAGTGCGTGAACTGCGTCATTGCGACTGGGTGTGTGACAATCGTGAATTGAGCCGTGCGATTGGCTGGAAGCCGCAGGTCTCTTTGGAGGCGGGTCTGCGGAACATGCTCGACTGGAACGACGAATGAGGCCTTCCCGCCATATTTATTCACTCCCCCCGTCACC
>DEII01000121.1:13071-19108 GCA_002352385.1 Methylococcaceae bacterium UBA2778
AAAGCAGCGAGCGTCCTGTGATTCCTCAGCTCCCTCTCCCTCCGGGAGAGGGTTGGGGTGAGGGGATATGAATAATTATACGTCCCGCCTGCTCGGAACAAATCCTACGTCCGGCGAAACAACCGCTTTGCCGCTGATCGAGCCGGCAGCTCTGCATGGGGCGACCCGCCTAGCGCGGCCGTCTCGCCGTTAATCCTCCGAGCGAAATAGAAGCCGATTCTGCTAAAATAGCGGCTCATCGACACCGAACCAATATTTTTTATGCCAAGCCCTCAGGATATTCTCACCGACCTTTATCAACTCATCGAAACATTCGCCGAACAGGGCCAGGAGCTGGATGAAGAGACCGAGCTGGTGACCGATCTCAAGCTGGATTCAGTCAAAGTCATGAACCTGATGCTGCAGATCGAGGATCATTTCGACATCTCCATTCCTTTGAATGTACTGCCTGAAATCCGCACCATCAAAGATCTCGCCGCACAGATCGAAGAGCTGACCCGGGTTGCGGAATGAGCCTGTTCGACAAATTCAAACCGCTTGCCGAGCGGCGCGCCGCACTCGCTGAATTGGAAGCGAATCCTTTCAACGTCGTCATCGAACGCATTCTCTCTCCAACCGAAGCGGTCGTCAACGGGCGTCACACGATCCTTGCCGGCACCAACAATTATCTGGGTTTGACCTTCGACTCGCGCTGCATCGAAGCGGCCCAAACGGCGCTGAGGGAAGAAGGCACCGGAACGACCGGCTCGCGCATGGCGAACGGAACATACGCCGCGCACCTGGCGCTGGAGCAAGAGTTCGCAGACTTTTTCGACTCTCCCACCGCAATCGTCTTTTCCACCGGGTATATGGCCAACCTTGGAATCCTGTCGACGATTGCAGGGCCCGACGATGTCATATTGTTGGATGCCGACTGCCACGCCAGCATCTACGATGCCTGCCGCATGGGCAGCGCTGAAGTGATCCGTTTCCGCCACAACGATGCCGGCGACCTGGAGAAGCGGCTGCGGCGTTTGGGCGAGCGTGCATCGAAAACGCTCATCGTGGTGGAAGGCATTTACAGCATGCTGGGGGATCTCGCGCCGCTGGAAGAGATCGCCGCGATCAAGCAGCGATATGGCTCCTGGCTGCTGGTCGATGAGGCACATTCGCTCGGCGTTCTTGGCCAGCAGGGCCGCGGCCTCGCCGAAGCGGTGGGCGTCGAAGACCAGGTCGACTTTGTCGTCGGCACGTTCAGCAAGAGTCTGGGATCGATCGGCGGCTTCTGCGTCAGCCACTGGCCGGAACTGGAACAGGTCCGCTATGCCATGCGGCCGTACATCTTTTCCGCATCCTCCTCACCGTCGCTGATCGCATCGACCCGCTGCGCACTGGAGATTCTGCGAGAGGGCGACGAACTGCGCAGCCGCTTATGGGAGAACGTGCATCGTCTTTACGAAGGACTGCAGTCTCTCGGCTTGGCACTGGGTCCCGAACCCAGCCCGGTCGTCGCGGCGATTCTGGAAGAGTCCATCGAACGGGCGCTGGCGTTATGGAACCGCTTGCTGCAAAGAGGCGTCTATGTGAATCTGATGCTGCCGCCCGCAACGCCCGGCGGTCACTGCCTGCTCCGGTGCAGTATCAGCGCCGCTCATTCCTATCAGCAGATCGACGTCATTGTCGAGGCGTTTGCGGGGCTCGAGATTGCTGCTGCGTGAGGAATAAGGTACGCGGGGCGTATCCTACGGCCCTTCTGTCTTCCGACTCATCGGCCACGATCCACCCGCAGCAGCCCTCTATCGGCAAGAAAGCGGTAGAGATGTTCGGCGACCAGTCGATGGCCTGTTGCCGACAGATGCCCGCCGATCTCTTTCGGGCGCCAGATCGGCTGATCGGGATGCTGTCTGGCGAACTGCCTGAATGGTTGGTCCATGTTGAGTACGGGCATACCCAATTCCTTGGCGGTTTTTTCGCTGAACGCTTCGATTGCTTCATATTTCGACTGCCCCTGCTCCACAATATCGCGGTCGGGCAGGATCAGCCAAACCGGTGTCGCCCCTTCCGCGCTAACCTGCTCCTCGAATCGGCGCATCAGCCCGGCCAGTACCTGTCGCCCCAAGGCGCCTTCCGAACGATCGCGCACGCGATGACTGATGATGGGCTGCATGAAAGCGGCCAGCACGTAGGAGTAGCCCCAGCCGCCGATGGTTTTTCTTCCGTATCGATAATCATCGTATAAGCGCTCGGGCGCCGGTACCGGTGAATTGGTCAGCTTCAGAGGGTTGCC
Source organism: Methylococcaceae bacterium UBA2778 (assembly GCA_002352385.1). Lineage (GTDB taxonomy): Bacteria > Pseudomonadota > Gammaproteobacteria > Methylococcales > UBA2778 > UBA2778. The sequence goes on from DEII01000121.1 coordinate 15,338, forward strand.
GTCGGCCTGAAACATCGGCTTGGCGTAAAAGCGGAAGCGGATCGTGTTGCGGTTGTAGTCGAGCAGATAAAAGCCCAGCACGACGATATCCGGGCGGAACTGCTTGCCGTAGCGTTCATAGCTGATGACGTGCTGGTCGGTGCCAGTCGCCGAAACGGCCATGTTCATCACATCCCAGTCCGGCAGGTATTCGTCGGCCAGCTGATAGGCAAAGGTTTGCGGGTTGGAAACGCCGTAGCCGAACGAAAAACTGTCACCGACAATCAGCAGCCGCCCGCGACCAACTTCCGATTCCAGGCTGAATTCCTTTTCGTTGCGCATGTGCTGAGCGTTGGTTTTCACTTCATCGGTATCGATGTTCGCCCGGTTGTTCCAGCCGATCCACGGATCATAGTCGAACTCCTTGTTGAAGGAGGCATTCCCGTCGACCGCCCGCTGCTTGACCCATTCCCACTCCTTCCTGAGCGAATAATCGAAGTGAGGAGGCACTTTGTCGGTGACGGTATAATAGAGGCGCAGGCCACCTTCCAGAAGAAGAAAGACGACCACCAGGTAGAAGAGGCTCAAACTGATCAATCGGCCGATTGTTTCTTTACCGCTCATCGTCTTGTGCCATCCGGGATCATTGAGGGTAAAGAGGGCTGATGCCATGGCTTGTCAGATACTCGCCCATCAGCCTCAGGAACAGAGCCATGTCGTCCGCCGTGAGATCGCCGATATTGGCGATCCGGAAAGTGTCGTGCCGCGGGCTTTTCCCCGGGTAAATGGTGATGCCTCTGGCAAAGAAAAAATTGTGCATGGCATCGAAATCATAGCGCGGGTGGTCCGGTTCGATGAACGCGGTCAGCAGCATCGCGTGATGTTCCGGCTCGACCAGGGTCTTGAAGCCGAGTCGCGTCATGCCTTCGAGCAGGATGCGGTAGAGCGATGCGTAGCGCTCGAATCGGGCTTCGCCGGTTTCGGTGAAAAACTCGTCCAGCGCCGCCTCCAGTGCATACAGCACCTGCACCGGCGGCGTAAAGAGAAACTGCCGCTCCATCTTTTGGCTGCGGTAATTCTCGTAGAGATTGAAATAGTAGTTGCCGCTCCGGTACTTCCGGCTCCGCTCCAGTGCCTCCCGATTGGCGACGACGATTCCGAGGCCTGCCATGCCTTGAATGCACTTGTTCGACGACGAGATCAGATAATCGACCGGCGTCGCGCTCAGGTCGATCTTTATTCCGGCATAGGAGGACATGGCATCGACGATGACTTCGAGTCCGTACTGCTTGCCGAGCGCGGTCAGCTCGTCGAGTGGATTGAGAATACCGACGGTCGTTTCGTGGTGAACGAAGGCCAGCGCTGTGATGCGCCCGCTCCGTTCCGCCAGATGCGATGCGATGATCTTCAAATCGACAGGCGCTTCCCAGTCGAAGGCGATGCTTTCGCACGGTACGCCCGACGACTGACAGATCGCCTTCATCCGCTCGCCATAGGCGCCGTTTTCGATGATCAGGACGGCGCCGCGTTCCCGATTCACGCACGAGGTCAGGCAGGCCTCGACCGCTCCGGTACCGGAAGCTCCGAGCAGAACGGTTTCATAGCCCGGATGGCCGTGAACGACGGTGGTGCATTTTTCCCGGACTCGAGCGATCAGCTCGCCGAACTCCGCCTCACGCGGGCAGATATCCTCGACCAGCTGAGCACGCTTGACAGCAGCCGACGTGGTGGCCGGTCCCGGGTTCAGCAGTATCTTTCGCGACAGCTCTTTGCCGATCCTCTCCGTCATGGCTGCTGCTCCGATAAGAATGCGCGGACCCTTCGAGCCATCTGCGGCGGCTCGACGGTCGGCCGTCCGAGCTTCTTGGGTGATCCGGGTCGGATACTGAAGTGAACGAACGCGAGCTGCCGCCCCGATTGTGCTTCCTCGATGAAGCGGCCGAGTGCCTGCGGGTCATCGGTCGAGAAAATCTTCCTGTAGCCGGCGGCTTGAGCAACGCCGCAAAAACCGAGCGCCTCGGAGCCGGTCTGCTGCCCGCCGGTCGAATCATGAACGCAGTTGTCGAGTACGACATGAATCAGATTGGATGGGGCAAGCCGGCCGACGGTCGCCATCGCCCCCATTCTCATCATCAAGGCGCCGTCGCCGTCGACGACGCAAACCGGCTGACTGCTTCGAGTCAGCGCCAGTCCCAGCCCGATCGAAAGCGCACACCCCATCGACCCCACCATGTAAAACTGCCGCGCCTCATCGCCGATTTCGAATAGCTCGCGCCCGGTTTTTCCGGTGGTGGCCACGATGCAGCTCTTTTTATCGAGCGAGCCTTTGATCGCCTGGAGCGCCTCGGTCCGCGTGACCGCCGTGTACGGCGGATGCCCGAAGGGCGATCCGCCATTATGCACCGCTCCTTCCGCCGGATGCACGCTGCATATCCGGCCTGTTTCCAGCGAATCGTTCAACTCATACGGCGCCACATCACCCTTTTTCATAACAAAGAAAAAAGGCGCTTGCTGCGTCTCCATCACCTCGCCGGCCTGTGCCAGCGCTTGTTTAAGCCTGTGTGGCTCGTTCGGAAACGGCATCCAGGGCACCCGCATCAGTTCCAGCAAATCGGTGGTGATTGCTCCCATCAATTCATGCTGCGGTTCATCCACCGCGCCTCGAGGCTCACCGCGCCAGGTCACGATGCCGAGAAAGGGGATCTTGAAGGTCTGCGAGAGCGACGTGATGGGGTTGACCGCATTGCCGAGTCCGGAGTTTTGGAACATAACCACCGAGCGGCGACCGCCGAGCCAGGCACCGGCAGCGATGGCGACCGCATCGCCCTCGTTCACCGCCGGCACGAACGCCACGCCGTCGTCATCGATCACCCTGTTGATAAGCGGCTTGAGGTAGGAGCACGGCGTACCGGTAAAAAAATCGTAGCCGACCTGTTTGGCGGCGGCCAGAAAATCGTCTGCTTCAATCATCGGATGGTGTCATAAAAATGTTGTTACGTTGCGGCTATTCAACTTGGCAAATAACCGCGGGGGCGGTCGGCGTCGGCAAGGGCAAACCCGCGAGGGGATTATGGCCTTGTCTCAGGGTTCTGCCTATTATCAAAAACCGAATGCACCACACTTTCCTTGTCTTCGACTGTATAGAAGACCGAGAATGGAAATCGCCTGATCACGTATCCCCTGAATATCGAATAGGAAATTCGATGCATTCGTGGATTATTGAGGATTGACTTCATTGCGATTTCTATGCAATCCAAAAACTCAAACCCAAGTCCTCTTCTCTGTCTTTCGTACCACGCAAAGGCCAGTTCCAGATCATCCTTTGCTCTTTCTGTGTAACGCAGTTTCATTTGTGTTTTTCACGTAAGTCCTTGTGCACATCCTCCCAATCATGAAGCGCTGGCTTTCCTTCTTCATATTCTTTGTATCTTCTGTCAAGCTCTCGCTTTTGCCACGTTGGCATGGGAATTTCTGAATTACTGGCAGCAATAGCATCCCATATATCTTCGACGAGCAGCAGTTGTTCGGACAATCCCAACCTGCTGATCTCCTCTTTTATTTGTTCTGGCTTCATTTTATTACCTCATTGAAGTATTCGAATATTGTTCAGTTTTCCGGCCTAGCGACTACCTATGCACCACCTTTGGCTTTCCATTTGCTGCTTTCGTGTCCGCTCGGCATGAGCTGCTGGATGAGTACGTCGTTTGCTCAAGTCTCGAGAACCGCCTAGGAGGCTGTCCGAGAATAGACTGATCTACTGCGGCCGAACCTGATCGGCCAGATTTCCCGATC